>JBEGNB010000427.1:0-2924 GCA_041182785.1 Bacteroidota bacterium | reverse complement strand
GAATAGCCTCGTGCGCTTCCTGCGCAGACTCGTTTTTGGTTTTGAAGCGGCGCTCCTGGTGATAACGGGCACCGAATTGTTCAACAATAGCAGCACCCATGGCCTGAATTGCCGATTCCGACATATTGGTGGAGTCGGTACGCATATAGGTGATAAAACCCTCTTCATACAACTTCTGAGCTACCGACATGGTACGGTTTACCGAGAATCCGAGTTTCCTGCTGGCTTCCTGCTGGAGCGTGGAAGTAGTGAAGGGGGGTGCCGGTTTGCGGCGGGTTGGCCGCACCTCGATATTGGAGACGCTGAACTTTGCCCCGACACACTTCTGAAGGAAAGCCTCGGCACCGGCAGCATCTTCGAAACGACCCGGACTTTCAGCCTTGAACGTAACGACTTTACCCTGGGTATTTTTGGCGAAGAACTGGGCTACTATTTTAAAAAAGGGCGTGCTGGTGAATTGCTGTATTTCCCGTTCACGTTCAACAATAAGTTTAACGGCAACGGATTGCACTCTGCCGGCCGATAACTGTCCCTTGACCTTTTTCCAGAGCAGACTGCTTAACTCCCATCCCACCAGGCGATCGAGCACCCTGCGTGCCTGCTGTGCGTTCACCAGATTCATATCAACCGTACGGGGCTGTTGCACAGCACGCTGAATGGCCGGTTTGGTGATTTCATGAAAAACGATACGCCGCGTGGTAACAGGATCAAGCTTCAGCACTTCGCACAAGTGCCAGCTGATAGCCTCACCCTCACGGTCTTCGTCGGTTGCGAGCCATACTTCCGATGCCTTGGCGGCATTTTCACGAAGTTCCTTGACGGTCCGGTACTTGTCGTCAGGAATGACATAGTTGGGGCGATAGCCGTGTTCCACATCTACACCAAGGTCGTTACCCTTGATCAGATCGCGAATGTGACCGTAAGATGATTTGACGGTAAAATCAGAGCCAAGGAATTTTTCAATTGTTTTGGCCTTGGCCGGCGATTCCACTATGAGGAGTTTTTTTGACATCGTAGTAAAGACAAGGATAATGGGGTTATACTGCAAAAATCAGACCGCAAAAGTACACGGATTTTGAGGTATGCAAGTTTTACGGGAAAAAATTGCAAATAACTGGTTAGACCCGGTGGCAGGCAATCAATAAGTAAAAATAGGAAAACAGGCCTTGAAGTGGCAATAAGTGGGGTTTTAATACTTTGGCGACCCCGGTAACAATATACAAAAATACTTACGGTGCACCTGAATTTTTATACTTCAGTGGCGACATCAGCACATGTTTTTTGAAAAAATTATTGAAATGGGTGGTCTCGGAGAAGCCGAGTGCCCAGGCTATCTCCGACACGCTCCAGTTACTGTGTCTGAGCAGGATTACTGATTCTCTGACCAGTCGCTCTGCTATAATCTCCGAGGTTGTTTTTTGCATTACCGCTTTTACAGCCCGGTTGAGATGATTAACATGCACGGAAAGCTGGCGGGCAAAATCGGAAGGTGTGCGCAATTCGATATGCCGGTGTTCATCGTCAACAGGAAACTGCCGTTCCAGTAACTCGAGAAACAGCGATGAAATACGCGCCGATGCATTCACCGGACGCAACGGTAAGCCTGCCGACGGATTCATTTTCAGCGCTGTATGCACAACTTCAAGCATCAGATTGCGCAGAACATCATACTTATATGTGTAATCTGATTCAATTTCCGCGAACATACGGGAGTAAACCTTGCTTATCACGTCGTAATGTTCGTCAGACAATTCGAAAATATGTGTTCCTCCGGGCTGGAACACATCGTACTGCAGGATATTGCCGTAATTGAGAAAAAAAGCGTGGTTAAACACACAGAACACGCCACTGCTGATGTGTTCAGTGGTATCCCATTTATAAGGTATCTGCGGATTGGAAAAAGTAAGTGCCTGTCTGTGTACAGGAATTACCTTGTTGGCATAATGAATATTCCCGGCGCCCTTAACCAGCATGACCTTGAAGTAATCGCGCCGGCTGTAAGGCACCGGACGAGCAGATTTTCCGATGAATGGTTCCAGTTTGAAAACATTAAAGTGCCCTACCCCGTCTTGCAGGCCTGCGGGCACATGCCCAATCTTGTTCCTGTAAAAATCCGTAATGGTTTCCGGCTGGCTCATAGGCTGTTTCTCATCTTTTTTTGACGAATTTGTTGCCAAAGTTATACACCAGCGAGATATTCCACACGAATTCTTTGGAAACGATGGCCGATTTGATTTTTCTGTTTCCAATCAGAGAAACAGACAGCGGGAAGCCCTGTTTGACGAAGAAAACGGTGGCAGAGGCGTATAAACCGCTTTTATCGTCCATTCCAAGATAATAAATCTGAGGGAATAACTTCATATAATATTGACCGCCTAGACGAAGATTTGTCAGATAAACATTCAGGGCGAGAAACAGATTATTCTTCACAACGCCGGTTTCAAGTCCTCTGGAATAGAGTATATAAGGCCCAAATCCGATGTTTTTCGCCGGGTAATATGCAAGATTCAGTTCGCCGGCAAGATAGCGCTGGGCCACAAACCCCTTCAGCTCCTGTCCGTTCCGTATGATCGGTGTTTCCCTGAAAACAATAGCCGGGTGCAGGCCCGTCCCCATCCGCAACTTGTTGGTATTTATCAATTTGTATCTCCACCAAAAAATGAAAGACCACGGTTGCCCTTCCAGACTGAACCTGAATTGAGGTTCAAAGGTAAGACGTTCACCCCCTGCATTCAATTCAATTATTGTTGCGGGCTTCCCCAGCGAGAACGTAGGAATGAGCGAGATGCCGTTGTTGGTAGCATTAACAGCTCCGTTGAAGTGATACTCAGGTCCGGAGTCACTTTTTACCTGAGCACTCAGGCAACTGGCAGCCATGAACAATACAAATAAAATCAAAACAGGCCTGACAGCACGCTCAGGGG
>JBEGNB010000426.1:0-4111 GCA_041182785.1 Bacteroidota bacterium | reverse complement strand
GGTATATGCTCACCCAAAGCAATGGTGTAACCATGTCCAGTAATAATCGAATCAGCGGACTTTCTATACGATGTATTGCAGAAGTCGGATTAATTGGATCTATCTTCTGTGACAGCATTGACGCTTCAGGCTCCCTGATAGTTGGCAAGACAGCTCAAGACGCAAGTGTGAGCATACCCTACACCGGTGGTAATGGTGGAGATTACAACAAACAAGTCGTTTCATCCACAGGTGTAACAGGACTTACAGCCACCCTGCACGAAGGTATTTTGTCCGTAGGATCCGGTATTCTGACTTTAATGATCACGGGGACTCCTGGAACAGCAGGTATTGCCAGTTTCGAATTGAACGTGGGCGGACAAATGTGTACGATTAATGTTGCTGTTGTACACCCTGTTTGCCGCGCCAAAGTAAGTCCCGCCGAGTACAAAAATTTCATGTGCTATAATCTGGGTACTGCCAATACCAATGCCGATCCATTTTCTCCAAGCTGGGAGATTAATGGTGGCTACTGGCAGTGGGGCCGTAAAGCGCAGGCAGCTGCCGGTCCGAGCGGGCCCACTGCTGACCAGGCAAATGATGGGCCTGTTAGTGGGTGGAATAACAGTGTTCCACCAGATGGAGCCCTTGGTGATTCTGCTAAAACAGAGAATGATCCTTGTCCATCCGGTTTCAGAGTGCCTACAAAGTCACAATGGGAAGCCGTTTTGTTAAACAACAGTACACATGATTTAGGCTCGTGGGATTACAGCTCTACAAACTATGATTCCGGGAAAAAAATAGGTGACGAACTTGTTTTACCAGCGGCGGGAATACGATTCAATAGTTTTAATGGTGGTATTGCCAACCGCGGTATCACTGGCAATTATCTGTGCAGCACTCAACATGACTGGTATTATACTTGGTATCTTTATTTCACTAACTGGAATAGTGGACCTCCACGTGCTGAATATAGTGACAAGCATCATGGGTACTCCGTCCGCTGCATAGAAGATACCGCCCCTGTCGGCACTATAACGGCTATTTCCTGCGATAACACCACTACGAGCGGCACCCTGCTGGAAAATCAGTACGCCACAGGTGTTACCGCGTTTGTGCCTTATTCCGGCGGTAACGGAGGGCCTCACGATGGCCAGACCGTCGCCTCCACCGGAGTAACCGGTCTCACAGCCACGCTGAGCGCAGGTAACTTTGCCAACGGTTCCGGCTCGCTGGGTTACTCCATTAGTGGTGTGCCGGCTGGTAACGGTACAGCATCTTTTGCCCTGAATATCGGCGGACAGAGCTGTACGCTTGATATTCCGGTTGGCGTATTCCGTATTCTCTTTAATGAATCCTCGGGTAAAGAAGCCAATGACGGTGTTGTTTGCAGCGGTGATCAACTCGAACTCTCATTGTCAGCGATTTTTGCAGACGGTACCGGACCCTCCGGTATTCTCTGGAGTACCGGCGAAACCGGTGCTTCAATTACGGTGACTCCGTCTGTTACCCAGATATACTACGTCACGGCCACGGACGCGAATGGAAATCTTTTTTCGACTTCAGCTTATGTCACTGTGGAATCTCTGCCCTCAGCCTCGATCATTTTGCTGGATAATACAGAAATGGTCATCAGTGACGATATCGTTTGCGAAGGATCGGGGAATACGGCAATCAGGGCCGAAACCCCTGACCCGGGTGCTTATAGTTATCTTTGGAATGATGGCTCGGAAGACCGGCAACTGACCATCAGTCTGGTGTGTGATACCTGGTATCAGGTAACAGTTACCGATTCCGTTGGTTGCCAGACTGTCGTCAGCAAGGAGATTTTCGTTGAACATGAACCCCGGGTGTCTTACTACGGACCGCTGTCAGGCACCGCAGGTACGCAGGTATATATTCAGGGCGAATATCTGTCCGGTGTCACAGGGGTTGCCTTTAGCGGGGTTCCTGCCAATTATTTCATCTCCAATGATCATCAGATTGTAGCCACACTTCCCTTTAATGGCAGTATTGATTATTTGAATCTGACAAACAGATGTAGTACACTGATCATTCCCGCCGTTGCACCGCTGATAAATTACTTTACTCCCGGTGCTGGCCCCGTCGGTACACTGGTTACCGTAACGGGAAGTAACCTGAACCTGGTAACCGGCGCCAATCTGGGTGGCGTGGCAGCCCCGGTCATTTTCCAGTCGCCCGGTATGCTGGTTCTCGAGATCATGCCAGGTACACCGACCGGCCAGCTGGGTCTGCTGGCAGCAACGGGGAGTTCTGTGACTACATCCAGTTTTTATGTGACGGAAACCCCTTATCCTGTTATTCAGCAGGGTAGCAAGCGAACCGATCAAAATAGTACATCCGGTGCAAAACAGGGTACCTCGGTGGCAGTCAGTGCCAACGGAAATACGGCTGTAATCGGAGCACCATCAGACAACTCTGACCGGGGTGCCGTATGGGTATTCACCCGTACAGGATCAAACTGGTCTTCAAGTGGTGTGAAACTGGTCGGAACCGGCGCGATCGGAACCGCCCGGCAAGGTACTTCTGTGGCTGTCAGTGCTGATGGCAATACAATTGCTGTGGGGGCACCGGGAGATAACGACAATCGCGGAGCAGTGTGGGTGTTTACCCGTGAGGGAGGCAACTGGAGCCAGTCCGGACCTAAAATTACCGGCACAGGTACTTCATCCGGAAGCAGGCTGGGCATCTCAGTGGCGCTGAGCTCGGACGGCAACACACTGGCATCAGGTGCCATAGGTTACCAGAGCTACGGAGGTGCAGTGTGGATATTTGATCGCTATGACAACAACTGGATACCATCGGGTGGTCCGATTGCTGGCATCGACGCTATTGGCCAGGCCATGCAGGGCGTTTCAGTGGCCCTGAATGCTGATGGAAGTGTACTGCTGAGTGGCGGACACCAGGACAACAACCGCCGTGGTGCCGTGTGGATGTTCACAAGAGCTGATTGCAACTGGTACCAGTATGGCACCAAACTGGTGGGAAGCGGAGGCAGTGCCCAGGCATGGCAGGGCTACTCTGTGTCATTGAGTGCCGACGGTAATACTGCACTGGTGGGTGGATGCCTCGATAACGGACTTGCGGGATCAGCCTGGGTATTCAGGCGCAGTGGAAGTTTCTTTCAGCAGGAAGGACCTAAACTTTCAGGTTCCTGGATGACGGGACAGTCAAGATTTGGATCATCTGTTTCACTGAGTGCCGACGGCAATACAGCAGTAATAGGTGGCCCGGGCGATAATGCCAACAAGGGTGCCATGTGGGTGTTCAATCGAAATACCGGCGAGTGGCTGCAGAAAGGCGGGAAACTGAACGGCAGCGGAGCAGTCGGAGCGGCCATGCAGGGTACATCTGTTTCACTTGGTGCAACGGGTACGACAGCCCTGTTGGGAGGGCCGGCCGATGCGTCGGGCAGGGGTGCATTCTGGGTTTATTCGACGAACTCACTGCCTTCTGTCCAAACAGCTCTGCCAATTGATGAGCGCGACAAGAGCAGTAAAGACAATACGATGCTGAGGCTCGATCAAAATATCCCCAACCCGCTGTTCTCTACAACACAGGCAGGATTCTCATTGCCCGAAGCCTGTTCAGCAGAGTGGGAGATAACCGATGTAAATGGCCGGGCAGTAATGATACTGCAACGCGAGTACCCTGCCGGAGAAAATGTGGAAACATTCGATCTGAGTGGTTACAGCGGCGTTTACTGGTACACCATTAAAACACCTTTTGGTGTGCGCACACGCAAAATGGTAGTGGTACCCCGATGAAATGGTCAGCGGAGGGGGCCCGCTCTGTCAGGGCCCCTCCAGATGTAGTGTTTACCTGAAACTCCGAACCAAAACCGCCCGCAGGGCTTTTGATCATCTTTAAAACTACCGGATACTGCCATTGAACAGCTTTTCACGATTGCAGTACTGTAAAACATTCAATCATGCCAAACCAGCACATCATGAAACAGTTATTTTTACTTTTCTTAGCATTCACTCTGTCTGCTTCTGTAGAGGCACGTGTACTCACGTTGAACAATAACAACCCTTCACCGGGCCAATATACCACATGGAGCAGTGCATACAGTGCGGCCCTCTCTGGCGATACAATACTGGTGCAGGAG
>JBEGNB010000425.1:0-4351 GCA_041182785.1 Bacteroidota bacterium | reverse complement strand
GCAATGGAGTGTGCGCGACGCGGACTGTCGTGATAGGTGAACACCTTTACGTTATAGCCGAGTTCGCCGAGCGAGGCAGCGGCAGAGGAGCCGGCCAGACCGGAGCCGACAACGATGACATCAATGCGGCGCTTGTTATTGGGAGCTACCAGCGAAACGTGACCTTTGTAGCTTTCCCACTTCTCCCCTACCGGTCCCTGCGGGGTACCGGAGTTGAGCGTTCCGTTTTGGGCAGTTGAATTTGCCATATCAATCCTTTGAAATAAAGTCTGTGAATGTTTAGCGGTTCAGGTACATCAGAATGGGGATAGCAGAGAAGCCGACCGCCATGCCCACGGAGTAAACCATTCCTATCGCCCTGATAATCGGGGTATAGCGGCGATGGTTCAGACCGAGTGTCTGAAATGCAGACCAGAACCCGTGCCAGAGGTGCAAACCCACCACTGCCATACATATCACATAGAAGATGACGTAGAAGATGTTGGTGTAGGCCTCTGCAACCGGAATGTAAAGATTGGCTACCGGATGATCGTAGGCGGCAACCTCTGCAGGAGGAAGCACACCCAGTTTCATTTTGAGCCAGAACTGCCAAAGGTGCAGAATGAGAAACACAAAGATAATCACACCCAGCCAGGCCATATTGCGCGATGTACGCTCGGAACTGCGCTCGTAGGTCACAGCATAGCGCACGTTGCCACGCGCCTTGCGGTTTTTAAGCGCCAGCGCAATACCCTGCCATGCATGCAGCAGGATAAATGCATAGAGCGAGTAGGAAATGGTCTTGATCAGCGGATTGTGGGTCATGAAATAGGCGTAGGTATTGAACGCCTCTCCCCCGTCGTTTTTCAGCAACTGAAGGTTGCCAATCAGGTGTACGACCAGGAACAACATCAGAAAAATGCCGGTGAGAGACATCACCACCTTCTGACCGATGGAGGATGAAAGGAATTTGGTAAACCAATTCATTATTTACCAGAGTTTATGTTGTTAGTTTTGTTTGATTGAAGACCTGTTGAGGTCATTTTTACGCAACAGCGACGTGAATGTCAATTTGCACCGCAAAACTATTAATAGGAGTTATCTTTAAAAGAACTATAAGTGAAAATCGTTGACTGCTTATTTTATTTAGAAACGGTAAAAACAATCTGAATGTTGATTTAGCCGGTTTCCGGATATAATCAAGCGCTGAATATGCCGTAAAAGCGATGGGGTTTCCGGGAAAACCCCGGAAACCCCATCGAAAATATTGGTTGAGATGGCCTGTATTAGAAGAACCTGGCCCTGTTATCCTTCAGCTCTGCGTTCTTGACCAGCGATTTCATCAGGTTGGAGCGCACGTTTACGATAGCTGTTGAAGAAACCTGGCGACGGAACATGGTAAGGTCAGAAGGTGTCTGTACTTGTGTACGGTCTGTAACCGGAGCAATCAGATAAACACCTGAATTACCTACGATTGGTTTGCTTACCTGTCCGGCAGTCAGCGTGAACAGTGTACCCTGAATGCGGGGCTCGCCAGCCTGCGTTTGCAGGAAACTTACGTTGCGAACTGTATCCAGGCGGGCATTCCACTGAGCAGCGATGGCAGCGAAATCCTGATTGCTACCAATCTTTTCAGCAATATACTTGCCCTTTACGATGTTTCTGACTTTAACCTCGGCTTCCTGCAGACTTTTCAGGGTAGCGAGAGAGGCCTTGCCTTCCGGAACAATCGTACGGAGTGCAGCCACCACATATTTGCTGTCGAAGTAGCCTCCTGTCTGGTCGCGGAAAACGAAGAGCTCAGGGCTTACATCGCCCAGTTTTGTTTTTTCATTGAACGCCCAGCGAACCATCTCGCGGGCATCTTCACCGGAACCGAGATTGCCTACGTTGTAGTCGTTCTCTTTCAGCATGGGTGAATTCTGGATAAAGAAGCCCTGCTGACCACCCGCAGATACGAAATCTTCGAGTTTCTTGGCCGACTGGAGCACCGCCAGCGCCTTGTCTTTGGCAGCCTGCTGTGTATTCTTGCTCGGTTCGATTTTGCGTCCGATGGTAGCTACCTTGACACTGGCCTCATTCTTGATGAACTTCTTGCCGGTAATCTCGATCAGGTGCCAGCCAAACTGCGTGGAAACAGTGTAGAGTTTTCCCTGCTCGCCGGTCATGAAACAAACGTCATTGAATTCCTTTACCATGGCACCTTCCGGGAACCATCCCAGATCACCACCCTTGGCACCTGAACCCGGATCCTGGCTTACTTTGACTGCCAGCGAGTCGAAGCGGGCCTTGCCCGATTCAACCAGCGTTTTCAGGCTGTCTATAGTGCTCTTGGACGCCGGATCCTGTGCATTGCGAATCAGGATGTGGCGGGCACGTATAGAGTCGGGAAGTACCTTGCGGTCAAGAATCTTGGTGATTTTCCACTCGCTCATATCGAGGTATGGACCTACGATAGAACCTACAGGACGAGACGACAGTGTATCGGCCATCGTGAATGGCAACTGGGCTTTACGCTTGAAATCACCGTCAATAGTGCCGTTGTTGGCAATAACATAGGTAGAATCGCTCTTGGCATTGCGGAAACCGTCGAGCAGCGAAGCTACTGCCGTGCGTGCATTGGCAGAATCCTGCGGTGTAGCCACTACGGTGAATTCAGCATAGGCGAGCACGCGAGTCTCTTCCGTCTGGTCGTAGAGGTGCGGGTTTTCATCGAGGTAGTTTTCGTAGTCTCCGTCGGTAACAGACACCTCCGTATCTTTTACGCGGTCGTAAGGCACGGCCACATAGCGGAAATCGAGGCGTTCGTTGCCCTCTTTGAAGGCCATTTCAGCCATCCATGCCGGTGTGTACATACCCTTGGAAACAACTGTCATCAGTTTGTCTTCCAGACGCTTTTTGATTACTTCCTTTTCCTGAACAGCCCAGTATGCGCGGTTCATCGGGTCGGTGAATGTACCGGCTTCGATAGACTGCTTCACATTCTGGAGCATGGCACGGTTGGGCTGACCGGAAGGGTCTTTAAAGCGCTCCACAATCACCGGGCTGATCATCTCGCCAAACTGAAGGTCCAGGAGCTCGTCTTTGCTCACACCAAGACCAGCCTCTTCAGCCTCCTGTGAAATGACAGCCTCCTGTACGAAATAGTCCCACACCTGAGTGCGGATCTGGTAGGTGTTACCCTGAGCATTGGTGTAAACGAGTTTCTCGTAGTTATCAAACTCGCTGCGTTTGATTTCCTTGCCGTTTACATTTCCCAGTGAGTTCACATCGCCCGCGCCGTAACGTTGCGTGTTGGAAACAATATCCATGAGGATAAAGCCTCCAAGCGCCAGTACCATGGTTGCGATCAGGATCCATCCGTTCTTGCGAATCGTTCCGATTAAAGCCATATTCGTCTAATTATTTGAAAATCAGAATTTTAAGTTCAAAATTGCACTTGCTTCCAAATGAAGCGGACGCAAAGGTAACGCTCAATTGTTCAAAAAAGCTAATTTTTTTTCAAACAAGGTATTTTTTGACCTTCCGAAAGCGAGTCCAGGGGTTGTTTGTCATTTTTTTTAGCAAAGTGTGTTACTTTTTTTCGGGAATTCGTCTGAAGGATGAACTAAACGGAATTCCTTTGCGTTTATGTTTGAGTTCTTTGAGGAATACGAGATTACCTCTCCTTTACCTCTCCCAACAACGGGGCTGCCTGGTATTGACGGGAAAGTGTAGTCGTTTCGTAAGCATGCCGGGGCATGGTTGGTTACCCCGTTATCAAATAATGACCGAACAACAACTGGCAACACTCAGTATGCCATGGCTGCCTAATTCAAGCGAGTTAGAAAGCCTTTGTGCCGCGTGAGGGCCACGCTCAGCGTCTCCCTCTTAGCCTTGATGCCTGCTACACAGGCCGCCGCGCATCATCAAAAAAGCAGGATTGCCTGAGGGGATGTCCCGACCCAAAGGTGAAATAAAGGGAATAAGTCCCGGACTGGCTGGTCGCTGAACCTTCCCCGGGAACGAAAATCCAATCAGCGAATAAGCATGTAGAAAGCGTTACGACGCTTTGTCCGGACGCGAGTTCGACTCTCGCCAGCTCCACACAAAGTTCGTGCCGATCAGGTTCATATCATTCATTTTTAACAATGAACGTTCTGGTTTTTCATAAAACAGAACGATATGATCCTCATCGGCACTTTTTTTTCAAAAAACCTCTCCTGCCAGTTTCAGGACAAGACCGGGTTGCTTGTTTGACAATCGCAGGTATGTCATAAGCTTCATAGACACTTTCCAGCAAGCCGGGTCCTGGTGCGGTGTGCACCCGAAATGCGGCCCCTCTGGTCAGATTAGTAATTTCATTTGCTTCCATGATATTTACTAGTTTTCT
>JBEGNB010000424.1:0-14431 GCA_041182785.1 Bacteroidota bacterium | reverse complement strand
TTCTGCTCCTCCTCCTGTACCTCTTCATCTTTTTTGATAACGGGCGGCACGAACTTCACCGTGGAGCGCGTTGGCGGGGGTGGAGTTGGCGGAGGCGGAGGCGGAGGTGGAGGCGGATTATTGGGATCAATATCCGGTGGCGGGCCGAGTTCGGCCACAACATCCACAGGCTTGTCCTTGGGGATAAGGTCTTTTACCGCGCTCAAAATATAGGGGAGCGCGAAAAAGAGGAAAATCAGCAGAATACCAATGAGAAAGGCCCGTTGCAAATATTTCGGGTAGGAGCGTCGCAGTTGGTACGCACCGTATTCCTTATTCTTATTGGCAAAGATGATATCCAGCATATCCCTGTAATAGGTGGCGCCTTTTTCTACTGCCATTGTTAGTGATTTTTGATTTTTAAACTGAAAGGTGATCAAGATTAATTGGTTGCAGCTTCAACCTGCTCCTCCACATTGAATTTCAAACCGCCAGCAGGATTCTTCACGAACTGCTCCTCGAGTTTTGACACGTCGAGAATCACGTAATAGCGTACCTTGCAGATAGCCATCTCGTCGAGGGCATCTACCAGATTTTTATACCGTGAATCCTTCATTGGTTTGATAATCACGTTGATGTAAGAGCCGTCGTTGAACTCCTCTTCAACACCTTCCTTGTTTTTCCTTTTATACGTCTGGAGACCAAACTGCTCCTTTACCCTGTCCATCTTGTTCAGAATAACAGAGCGAAGGCCTTCGGCAGCGTAGTCGGTTGAGTCCAGTTTGGCGTCAGTAATGCCCTCGTACCAGTAAACCTTGTCGTCGGCACCCAGCAGTAGCGTGAGTACCTTCGATTCTTTTACCGGCTCGACATCTTCCAGCTTGATGTCTTTCTCGGGCATAACCAAAGCCAGGATATTGGGCTTTGCCAGCGTTGTGGTGAGCATAAAGAACGTAATCAGGAGGAAACCCAGGTCCACCATCGGCGTGAAGTCGATGCGGGTGGACATTTTCTTGGATCTGACCTTGCCGCCTTTTTTTCTCCCGCCACCACCGTCTTGTGCAATTTCTGCCATGGCGTTGCTTTCGCTTTAATTGAGTGATGAATGAGTCCGGTTTTTAAACGGACTGTTTGAATTCGGGAATTACTCCTTCTTTTCGGCGCCTTCCATGCTGGTAATCAGGTTGAACTTGTTGACGTTGATATCCGTCAGCGTGTTGATTACCTTCTGTACAGCGGGATAGGGCGTATTCTTGTCGGCCTTCACAACGATGACGTACTCATCGGTGACCTTACCGTCCTGCTTCATCCGGAACTGCGCGAGACGGGCTCTGTGTACCCAGTCGGCCAGTTCGCTCTTGTTGATGTCTGCAGTATCCACAGGGATACCCTCCACCTTGAATTCGGCACGTCCGGCAACGTCTTCTCTGATGTAACTACCCAGCTGATTGCGCGGAACACCGAACATCCCCAGATTGGAGAAGGTAACCATGTCCTGCTGGGAGAGTCCGAGACTGTGAGCGTCACTGATTTCCTTGATCAGGCTGAAACGGGTGTGGTTACCAACCATATCAAGGAATATTCTGCCTTCCGGATCAACGAAAATCGTCAGCGTTCCTGCATCGGGCAACTTCGTCTCGGAGATGGATGAGGGCGTATCAATGACCACTGTTTCCGTAGGCTTCATCTTGGCGGTAAGCATAAAGAATGTAAGCAGCAGGAAAGCTACGTCGGTCATGGCCGTCATGTCAACCAACGGCGAGCCCCGTTTAGGTTTATGTTTTGGCATAACTGATTGCTGTGTTTTTAGTGTCCTTTGGCAGCAAATGTCTGAGTCAGGCTGTAACCTGCCTCGTCAATGCGATACGTCAGGGCATCAATGCGGTTCGTGAAGAAGTTGTAGAATACGATAGCGATAGCAGAAGTACCGATACCAAGTGCCGTGTTGTAGAGGGCCTCGGAGATACCTGTTGCCAGGGCGGTTGAGTCAGGAGCACCCGCAGTTGCAAGAGCTGCGAACGAACGAATCATACCGATAACCGTACCCAACAGTCCGAAAAGAGTCGCGATGGATGCGATGGTAGCCAGAATGCTGAGGTTGCGCTCCAGCATCGGGAGCTCCAGCGTGGTAGCCTCTTCCACTTCTTTCTGGATGGCAATCACCTTCTCATCTTTTTCCATACCGGTAATTTTTTCCATTTCAGCGTACTTCACCAGTCCGGCGAGTACCACATTGGCTACAGAGCCTTTCTGCTTGTTGCATGCAGCTTTGGCACCATCAATGTCGCCACGGTCCAGATAGCCCTTCACGGAACGAACGAATGCATCAATGTTGCCAGTACCACCCGCCTGATTCAGTGTAATGAAGCGCTCAATGACAAATACGATTGCGGTGAAAAAAGCCGTGATAAGGATCGGCACCATGAAGCCGCCCTTGTACATCTGGCCCATGAAATTGCCCGGCAGCGGGTCTTTGGTTGGATCATTATCCGCAAAGTTGGCCGGATTACCCAGAACAAACTTGAAGATCGCGATTGCAATAAGAAGCAGGATCGGGATCACGATATACGGAAAAATACCAGACATTCCACCCTGCTGTTGTTGTTTAGCCTGTGTAGGTTTTGCTGCTGTCATGCTGCGATGTAATTTAAGTTAAGAATAATGAATGGTTGGTTTGACAAAAACCCTGCACATCGGACCGACAGCGAGGCAGAAATTCAAGACGTCTGCTCATCTGTTATACGAAAGATGCAAGGGAAGGTGAATTTGGCGTGCGCACTGAAAAATTTTATTCGCACACCAGGATTTGATTTCCCGGCGGTAAAAATAGTGTATGAAGTACAATTACATACAAGGCATTTTGGAAATTCATTTTTAATTCTTCAAAAAAAGAGGAATTTAGTTCTGACTACCCCCAAAATACGCAAAAAACGCTGTATTTCAAACATTACAAAAACTCAGGAAATGCAAGATTTTGTCGGTAACTGTCCCTGATTTTCCAAACGCGCCTTATTGTATGGCCGCCCTGATGCGTACCAGCTGTTCCAACAGTGGCTCAAGTTGATCGAGCGGAAGCATGTTGGCTCCGTCTGACTTCGCTTCGGCGGGCACTGGATGGGTTTCTATAAACAAGCCATCCACGCCCACAGCTACACCGGCACGGGCAACAACTCCTATCAGCGCAGGCCGGCCTCCGGTGACGCCGGAACTCTGGTTAGGCTGCTGCAACGAATGGGTACAGTCGAGTACTACCGGAGCCCCGAAGGACTGCATGACCGGGATTCCCCTGTAGTCAACAATCAGATCCTGATAGCCAAACATGGCCCCCCGCTCGGTCAGCATCACATTCGGATTGCCCTCCTCCCGCACTTTTTCGGCAGCAAACTGCATGGCCTCCGGACTCAGAAATTGTCCTTTCTTGATATTGACCACTTTGCCCGTTTGTGCAGCCGCTGACAGCAGACTGCTCTGGCGACATAAAAAAGCAGGAATCTGGAGTATATCCACATACGCCGCAGCCAGTGCCGCCTCTTCGTCCGTATGGATATCGGTAGTGGTGGGTATGTCATAGTGAGCACCCACTCTTTTAAGTATGTCGAGGGCCTTTTCGTCTCCAATACCGGTAAAGGAACTTTTTTTACTCCTGTTCGCTTTTCGGTACGATCCCTTGAATATATAGGGTATCTGCAGCCTGCTGCAAATTTCATTCACCTTGCCGGCTATGTCAAAAGCCATTTGCTCGCCTTCAATGGCGCACGGACCGGCAATCAGAAAAAAGTTGCCCGAGCCAGTGTGCTTCAGATTGGTCAGATTCAGCATGCGTGTGTGTTCAGATTGAAATTTTTACTAATGGTTAAGCGTCTGTTCGATGAGCAAACTGAAGAATTCACCGAGTTCCCACCCGTGCGCACGCGCCTGCTGCGGTACGATGCTGGCAGGCGAGATTCCGGGAATTGTATTGGCCTCAAGGAAATGAAATGTTTCACCCACCAGTATGTAGTCGAACCTCACTACCCCGCGACAGCCAAGCAGATCATACAGTCTCCTGGTGGAGGCCTGACAACTTTCTGTCAGATGACCAGGCAATTCAGCAGGTGTCACTTCCTTCGATTTGCCCTCATATTTGGCAGCAAAGTCAAAAAATTCGGTCTCGGAAATGATTTCGGTAATGGGCAAAACGACTATTTCTCCATTTACCCTCAGGGCTCCATTGGAAAACTCCCGACCGGGCAGAAATGACTCCACCACTGTTTCGTGGCTGTAACGGAATGCCTCTTCTATCGCTGGTGACAGCTCCTCTGCCGTTTTTACTTTTGTGACGCCGAAACTGGAACCATTATCATTGGGCTTCACAAATAGGGGCAGCCCCATAGACAGGAGAGCGTCTTCATCAACAGGATCACTTTTCCGCAGCAGTACAGATCGGGCCATTGGCACCTGATATGGTGCAAGCTGCGTCTTTGTATTGTGCTTGTTCATGGTGAGCGCACTCACATACCCATCGCAGCAGGTATAGGGAATGCCCATCAGTTCCAGATACCCCTGCAGCTTCCCGTCTTCGAGCGGACTGCCGTGCAGGGCTGCAAAGGCACAGTCGAAACGGATTTTTTCACCGTTCAGGGTGATGGAAAAGTCGTTCTTGTCAACGGGTGTACCTGTTTCCGCTTCACGCCAGTCCGACTTCTGAATGTCTATCAGAAATGTACGGTATTTATCGGCGGGCAGGTAGTCCTTTACTACCCGCCCGCTTTTCAGCGATATTACTCTTTCTGCAGAATCTCCGCCGGTGAGTATGGCAATGGTCTTCTTCATTTATATTAATTCAATGAGAATTGTACAGTAATACCCGAGCTCAGTGTGGTAATCGGGAATGACTGAGATGTTTTGGGTACTGTTTTGCGATAATCGGTGAACAGACGGAGTTTCAGACGTTTGTTCAGGGCATACTCAACAGCCGGGTTGATACTGATTGTACGGGCACCGCGAGTTGGCACTGCCTGATTCGGACTGTCGAGCAGGTGGTTGATAGTGATGTCATCGCGCACCTCAAAGTCGAACTTGATATTCAGGTCGTTTGCCTGTGTACCTCCCGCTCCGCCGGTAGAACCCGGTGTAGGGGGAGCATTCGGATCCGGCTTTTTCGTTGTTTTCTTCTTGGCCTGTGTCTTCTTTTTACCTGTCAGGAACGGAATATTCACATTTTTCATTCTGTAGCCGAAGCCCACCGAATAGCTGGTTGAACGGCTCTCGGCCAACTGGTAGTCAATGAATGACATGGCCAGTGAGCGGGATTTCTTGAAATCTGCCTTGAATGTCATTTCATTTTTCATCTTTACATCGAGACCAAACAGTGGCTGGAGATCTTCCCTGATAACCACCTGCGGAATTTCATATCGCGCAATGTAGTTGAAGTTTAGCTCGTCAATCTGATACGGGTTGGATGGCTCGAAGAACAGATCCGTATTGTATGAATTGACTGTGAGCGTATTCTTATAACCATGCGAAATCTGTACGCTGGAGAAAATCTTGCTCAGGTTTCCGATTTTGCTCAGTCCGTTGTAGTTCAGTTTCCAGTTAACAGAAGGAAGCGTCTTGAAGATATCCAGGTTGACAGCGTTCGGATCGGATTCGGTGTAGGCGGAGATAAACGCCGGAATAAGTACCTCCTGCTGGATCCTTCCGTATCCGTTGACGTAACCTTTGTCAATCGGGTGTTCGCTCAGATCATTCGCCGTAATACCAAGTCGTTTCGACACAACAGGCCTGTACTGCTCATATCGCTGGAACAGTCCGTTTATATCGTTATTGAACAGTGTCTGCATGGAGAAATACGAAATGGTGTAGCTGCCCATATCGCGCTGGGCGCGGTGCTGGTAGTCCACCGAATCAGGATGAACAATGAAGTTCTGGTCCTTGAACAGTTCCGTCCCGTTCTTGGTATATTGCCTGTTGGCCGTTACCTCCACCCGGAAGTCGCGGAAGGGTTCGATGGTAACACCTGCATCAAAGTTCTGTGTGTAGTTTCTGGTAACCTGCTGGTTTAGCTCGGGGCGGTGTGTGATCCAGCCTTGCCTTCCGGCGTCGTCCAGCCACTCGCTCGATGGCTGCATGCCAGCCACAAACTCCCAGCCCGGAGCTGCAAAGCCCTCGCTGAGACCAAACAGTTTGGCATCCGGTGTGAACCCGGGTACCATGCTGGTGAAGGATTCCGTATAATTAAAGCGGGCTTTACGCACGAGCATGAGCGGGCGCAAGGCGATGCGTTCCGCCATAGATGGCTGCCTCTCTTTCTTCTTGTCGCTGTTACCCCCCTTGTCATCGCGTTCAGTAATCTTGCCCTGCAATTTCGGGTCGCCGCCACCGGCCTTGGGGTCGGTTCCGCCTGCTTTACCCGCATTTCCGGCTTTATCGCGGACCGGGAGCGCGGCACTGCCATCGGTACCTGTACCGCCGGCAGGTCCCGCGGCACTTTTAGCCGGGTTGGAAGCCGGATCGTCCTGTTTGCTTCGGTCGGATGCAGGATCCTTGCCCTTTTCAGATGGTGCCTTGCCGGCTGCGGCAGATTTGCCGGCATCCGCACCTCTTCCGCCGGGGGCTTTGCCGCCCCCCGATTTACCACCACCCGGAGCGGCACCACCGCCGTCATCACCCGGTGCTTTCAGATCGTCGGCCTTTCCGCCACTGCCATTTTTACCACCCGACTTGGCCGGTTTGTTAATCATGGCGAGGTACTTGCTTTTGTTGTACAGCGTTTCCAGATTGAAATCGCCGTTGATTTGCCGGGTGTTGTTATTCTGAATTACGTTACCAAGATTTCGCTCGTTCAGCCTGTCCTGAAAATCGCCTGCATCCAGATTCTGGAGTTTGAGCGACTGTGCCGTCCAGGTGTAGCCTGTGGTGTAGGAAGCCTTCATGGTAACCCAGTCCATGAAAGGAATAGACTTGAATGGCAGCGTCCAGCTCAGGCTGGCATTGTGCGTATAACCTTTCGGGCGACCCAGATTCTTGAAGTTGTTCCAGAGTATCTGATTGCGTTCGGTCTGAGTAACTTCTCTCCCGGTCTGGTCGAACTGAAGTGGTTCATCGAGCAGGCTGCGCGCAGTAGCGTCGAAATTGAATCGTATGGATTTGGAAATCGTCCAGCCCAGATCGTAGTTTCGATCCCAGGTAAAACGCCGGTTATAATAGGTGTTGAGCTGCGGGTCCTCACCTGCGAACCTGTATGTTGTGACAGATGCCAGTCGCTCGAGGTTTGTACTGAACCCGTATGTTTCGGGTAACGGGTTGAAATTGAAATCGGTTATAAATTTCAGGAATTTGTCATTCTTGATCAGGCTCTTGAAGGGCTGCAGCGGTTTTAGTCCGGTTGAATAATTCCAGTCAATAGCCCCCTTGTACTGATTCTGCTCTCCGTTCAGGATGAATGGTGTTCGTATTCTCTGCTGATTGAAAGCATAGGTCAGACTGAAGTTCTCGATGTTCCATGGCAGGGGCAATGTGCGGGGTTTCCCTTTTCGTTCCTTGCGCACGTTGGTGAAGTTGTACCCCCGGATGATATTCACATCCTGAGCGCCTGCACGTATGGAGTCCCGTTTGATTGGGTCTGTTTCATCGCGGAGTTTGTCTTTCAGGCGGATGTCGAGATCGTACGGATCGAATTCCGGATTTTTGGTGATGTTGGAATACTGCGCGTAGAAGGGGAGTTTCAGACCCACCTTTTCAGGCAGGAATTTACCCAGCTCAAGGTTTGCCGAGATATCATACTGGATAACTTCCTCGCGCTGGCGCTGAGAAAGTTTCTCCTCAATGCTTCCCCATCCGATACTGGTGTAGTTTCCGGCGATGGACACATTGCCGAGGTCGGCCATGCGCACGTCAACACGTGCCAATCCGGCATAACCGCCCTTCTCGTTGAATCCGCTCAGGCGTAACTCGTTGAGCCAGAGTTCGACGCAGTGGAGATTGCTTTTATTATTCGTTTCATCCGTATTCCTGACGCCTATCATGGCCCCCTTTACATACCCGATATTGGGATTACCCACCACTTTGACACGGGCTGCCGGTCTCTCCGGATCGGTAGATATATATGGTGTACTGAGGGGCCAATCGGGGTTAAGATTTCTCTCCTTTTTGATATTGACGAGCAGGTCGAGCGGAAAATCGAACTGATTTTCGGGGCGCCACACTTCTTCCTTGTACTCGCGGCTGTCGGGGTTACCATTCAGGTTGAGTTCGTTGGACGGATACAGGGGCAGCTCGTACTCGTAATAGTTACTTACGAAATCGGAACCCAGCCTGATAAACACCTTCATATCAGTGGAATCAAGCGGGAAGTTGGCAGGATCCGACGCCTCCGCATGCACAAACATTTTCATGCGCTTGTACTGGCGAAGGTCCATATTCAGTGTTTTGAACACGGCACGGGCATCGCAGTACGACAAACTGCAAACACTCATGGCGAGTGCCTGTTCGTTCTGAAGGATATCGGGGAACGCGCCGACTGACTGTTCACGGCGGATACCGAAGGGAATAGTATAATTGAAAGGCAGACGAGCGGAGTTATCTTCAATACTCACTGCATTGATATCGAAGGGAATCTGGGAGTAACCCACGTCACAGACAGAGCCGGAGGGGTTGGGGTCAGTGTTTGGGAGTGCCTGAGTAAAGCGCCTCCACTGGTTGCGACCGAGTTCCAGTGTGGCAAAACGGAACGTGGTGCGCTCCGTGAACCCCTTCCAGTACATACGGATAAAGCGGATAGAGCGGAAATCCTGAATGCCGCCAAAAGCCCTGCGACGACGCAAGTCGAGCGGCACCTTGAACCGGTACCATGTATATTCTTTTCCGTTTTTGGTGAAGGTTACTGTGTTCGCAATCAGATCCCTGACAGACGGGTGCTCTTCGTCAATTACTTCCTGTCCGTTCTTGAGAGTTTTGGGGAACTCAATTTTATACCTGAAGTATGCCTCCGTTTCATTGAGCGAGCGGTCGCGGTTCAAATCTTCCTGGTCAGGGTAGTTGGTTGCCGACGGATTCAGGTTATTTGACTGGTTCACCGGCGAGTTACCCTCAGTGTTATTGAACTGCCTGTAGCGCATGAGCAGTCCGGGCGGGTTATTATTGAATTCCGGATCGCGGAAATACTTGAAATCGTCGTTGGAGGGGTCGTCTGCAACTGCAGTCTTGAAATTTGGCGACAGGTTGGAGCTCTGAATAATGTCGTACCATTGCTTGAAGAAGACCTTTTCAGTATCGTTATTCAAACCGTCGAGACCCAGATCCTGAAGTACACGATTCTGCTCCTGGTTGTCGAATGCATTTACCACGGGCGGTTCAATGGGAACACGGCCCCAGGTCGTACTGTCTGTGATAAAGTTATTGCTGCCGGCGGGCAAACCATTCTCAAAAAACTGGCGTGAGTCCCGCATAACGTCTTCCGAAATAGACCCCAGATCAATATACATGGAGCCGGCATCAGACACTGGTGACCCGTCATTCTTCTCCATATACGGATTCAAAATCCAGAATTCCACGAATTCAATATTGGCGGCTTCAAAGTCATTAGTTGTGACCTCTCGCATAAAGCCGGCCCATCGTGTAGATGGCAGATTCAGTGTACCATCGGCAGTGAAACCCGCCGACACCCCATTATATCCGTTGGGCAACTCGAAGTTGTAGGGGCCCCTCTCCCGCGGATAAAAGGTAACATCAAGTGGACGAAGGCTCGACTGCTCGAACGGCGTCAGCTGACGGTTGGGGAATATTTCCTGATACTGGATGAGTGTGGTGTAGGGATCGCCACCATCAACAGCATCGCGTGCGCTGGGGTCGGCCACATACCACGACAGGCCTGCACGGTTGGCACCAAGCGAAAGATCCGTGCGTGCTGATTCGGGAAAGAGCGTGCTGTCGCCTTGCGGCACAGAAGAGATGACCCACTGGTTGAACTGGGTGGTTAGGGGGAGGTTGGCTGTGCTTCCCTCGAAATCGTCGAGATAAACGACACCACCTGTATCTTCCCCCTGATTGATGGCTTTGTTGTAGCCCGGTTGCAGGAGAGCCATCTCTGCCTGGGCACTGATGGAAGAGGGTTCCTTTGTTTCAAGCAAGGGCAGCTTGTCAATCAGCTTGGTGAGCCAGGGTGCATCTTTGGAGATACTGAAATCGAACCCGTACATCTTGTTATTGATGGGATCGTCACCGAAGTTCACCTTCTGTGTCAGCGGTCGTTCAAACAGGTTCATAAAGGTGGCCCCGACCTTGAAATCCTTGCTGAAATCATAATCGAAACGCGCCCCCACCATAGACCGGCTCTGGAATCCGAAGAAAGTGTTGTCCTCAAAACTCACATTCACACTCTGTCCCGACTGCAGGATGGCATCGTTGAGGATGCGCACCTTGCCTATGTTGTAGTCAACAGAATAGTCAACACCCTCGCGCAGTTGCTGGCCGCCGGCAGTTACCCGTACAGATCCCTGCGGCAAATTGAAGGTGCCCAGCGATATTTCAGAGCTGGTACTCGACTTGTAGGAGCCACGCAGGGTATAACGATTAAGTTGCTGAAACTCTCTGGCCCTGAATATCGTGGAATCGTATAGTTGCGGATAAGTGTATTTGATGGCCACCGTTGTATCCGCACCGGCGGATATGATTTTATTGGTCAGGAACTTGCCGAACGGCTCCAGTACAGGAAACATAATCCGTCCCGATCGGAGGTTGATGGTGAGTCCGGGCACAAAGTCGAATATACCATCGGCTCCGGGGTCGCCCTGCAGGTTCAGGTTGTCCAGATTGAACACCTGCAGCAGCGGACGGGCCCTCAGATCGGTGGGAACATCATCGCCGGCAAGAAAGCGGCGCTGGCCCTTGCCCGGATCCTCGTAATAAATATCAAAGCGGAACTCCTGCGGATCCACGTTGGCGGTACCAACTGCATATACATTCTTCATCATCAGATCCCAGATCGGGAACCGGACGTTGGCTGTGGTACTCTTCAGCATTTTAACGAACAGTACGTTCGTTTTCAGGGTATCAACGGAGTTTTTGCGGGCCACATCGCTGGAAAATTCACCTATTTTATAAGGCTTTCCATTATAAGTGTACTCCAGAGCCACACCCAGTACCTGATCGGGCTGCACGTTCAGGTTAACCGAAAGGAAACCCAGCTGCGGATCGTAGTTGAATTCTGTGGGACTGAGCTGGCGGGCATTCACCTTCTCGAAATCCCGTATCTGCTTCATCTGAAAATCAGACGGGTTTGTCAGGATATTAACCACCTTGTCGCTGAAACGCAGCGTCGGATCGAACTCAAGCCTGTCGAGGATGGAGCTGTAAAGTTTGTTGTTTTCATTGGCGGGAAGCCCCTTGTTTTTGATATCAACGGCAACCGGGGTATTCAGTTTCCACTGGCTGGCACAGGAATCCGGTTCGGCCAGTTCGGACAGGGCGACAATATCCCGTGTATTGACCGTTTCCTGTTTGTCGTTGGTTATCCACACCTCCATCCGGGTGATGTTAAACAGCGACTGCGGCACGGGCAGGCACTTCATCGCGGGCTCAAACTCGTTTCTGTTCCAGTGGCTTATAAAGAAGTGGCGGTTTTCGTCGTATTCGTCAATAGGCTTCACGAACTGCTGCACCTGGGCACCACCCTGCACCTTCAGGGTGGACTGTTTGGAACGCTGCTGACTGGCCACAAGCGTAGTGCGCAGGTGACCGAATTTCATCTCGGTTTTCAGACCAAACAAGTTCTGAACGCCCTTGATCAGGCTGGAGCGTGTGTTAAAAGAAACGTTACCGGCTTCTATATTCTGCAGAATTTCATCTTCGGAGAAGCCTTTGGTATCGTATTTCAACTTCATCTGATTGTCGAAGTCGAATGTTGCCTGTGTATTATAGTTAAAGTTCAGGTTCAGTTTTTCTCCGATTTTACCCTGGGCACTCATATTGATGTCCATGTCGAAATCGAAGTTACCCGTGGTTTGCTGACGGAGCGTCAGAATAGGGTTCTTGATTTTCTGGTAGTCGAATCCGAAAGTCAGATTGATATTGCCCTGTGGCTTGATATCCACATTGGTTCCGCCAAAAAGACGGTCAATCAGGCTGTTCTTGATATCGAACTGAGCCACCGGATCGCCTCCTTCACCACCCTTCCGGTTGGGATCCATTACCCCCTGCAAACGGTCGAAGTAAGCCTGCTGCTGCTGGCGGTCGCGCCAGCGCAGGTATTCCTCAAAGGTCATGTACGTGGGTGTACGGTAGTATTCATCGCCAATTTTTTCAATCAGCATATAGGAATTGGAAACGGGGTCGTACTCCACTGTCTGTGTGATCGCCTTCGGATCTTTCAGGTCAACGGGGTTGGTCCCGCTGTTCAGAAAGTCGTCAAAACGGTCTTTCAGCGGAGGAAAGGTATCTGTTTCAACAGAGCGGATACCAAACGTCTCCGTCGGGCGGTACTGAAGTGCCACCGGACGTATTTCATCCGGGAACAGAATGGTAAGCACATCCTCTTGCCATGGCCCGGCGGTGGAAAAAGCATACAGGGCACTGATAGCCAACAAGGCGAACGTCGCGGGAAGGCTGTTCTTCTTCATCATTTTCAAAAAAAGCAGGTAATAACCAGGATTGTATGATTAAACTGAAGTGGGGAAATGACGTACTCCGAGAAAAAAAGGTTGCCTGAATCGGATTTTTTTAAACCTGCGCCAGCAGTTTGCGCTAATTTTGCCCCATGCAACGCACAGACGTAAATACACTCGGCGAATTCGGCCTGATTGAACACCTGACCAGAGCCTTCCCGCTCCGCAACGCTTCCAGCCTTAAAGGTGTGGGTGATGATGCTGCCGTCATTGAAAATGGTGATTTTTGCACGGTTGTCAGTACAGATATGCTGGTAGAAGGTATTCACTTCGATCTGGCCTATACCCCGCTCCGGCACCTCGGTTATAAATCGGTTGTGGTTAATCTTTCGGATATATACGCCATGAACGCACATCCGAAACAGATTACTGTCTCGATTGCCATCTCCAACAGATACTCGGTGGAGGCACTCGAGGAGCTCTATGAAGGTATCAGACTGGCCT
This sequence comes from Bacteroidota bacterium, assembly GCA_041182785.1. Taxonomy (GTDB): domain Bacteria; phylum Bacteroidota; class Bacteroidia; order Chitinophagales; family Saprospiraceae; genus M3007. The sequence continues at coordinate 1,367 of JBEGNB010000424.1, read as the reverse complement.
GTGAATATTATGGTGTGGATCTGGTGGGAGGCGATACCACCTCTTCACCCAAAGGAATGATTATCAGTATCACGGCAATAGGGCAGGGAGAGAAGGAAAAACTCACCTATCGCTCGGGCGCCCGCACAGGCGACCTGATCTGCATCACCGGCGACCTGGGTGCAGCTTACCTCGGACTGCAACTGCTGGAACGCGAGAAACGTATATGGCAGGAAAATCCGGATGTACAGCCCGATCTGGAAAACCAGCAATATGTTGTTGGCCGGCAACTCAAACCGGAGGCCCGTCGTGATGTCATCGAAACTTTTCAGCAGGTCGGACTTAAACCAACGTCCATGATTGATATCTCTGACGGCCTGGCCTCGGAAATGTTTCATATCTGCCGGGCAAGCGGAGTAGGAGCTCTCATTGAGGAGAGCGGCGTACCCATCCACCCTGAATCCGAATTACTGGCACTGAAATTCAAACTGGATCCTATCACATGCGCACTCAGTGGCGGTGAAGACTATGAACTGCTCTTCACCATCAAGCCGGAAGATGCCGATAAAATCAAGTTTCTGCCAGAAATTTATATTGCAGGTGAAATAATGGATGCCTCTGCCGGCATCAAACTCAGTACCAAAGGCGGCAATCTGCACGACCTGAAGGCGCAGGGCTGGGTACATTTCTGACCGATCCGAAATTTATTGTTTTGAAAGAACTGATTAAAAAAGCGCTCAAGTCGCTTCCGTTCGACTTCACGCTTAACCAGCGATACGATCGCCTCACCCGCAAGGTTATACAGAAAGTATGTCTCCCCGACAGTCATTGTATAGACGTGGGATGCCATAAGGGCGAAATTCTCGATTTGCTCCTGGCTGCAGCGCCAAAGGGCATTCATTACGGTTTTGAACCTGTCCCCGATTTGTTCGACAGGTTAAAACAGAAATATGGCCCCGATTCTCGCTGCCATATACTCGATATAGCGCTGTCGGACAGCAAGGGCAGTGCCAGCTTCAACTACGTGGTATCCAATCCGTCATACAGTGGGCTCCGGAAACGGAACTACGACCGCGCAGATGAAAAAGACACACTGATCACCGTACAAACCGAACGTCTGGATGATGTACTGCCCGAAAATTTCCGGGTGGATCTGATCAAAATTGATGTAGAGGGTGGCGAGTTGCTCGTCATGAAGGGCGCTGCCGGCATTATGAAGAAGTACAGACCGGTAGTTATTTTCGAACACGGGCTGGGCGCAAGTGACGTGTACGGATCAACGCCGGAACAGGTATTCGACCTGCTGCAGGAATGCGGGCTGTCGGTATCATTGCTCGACCGTTTCCTGGACGGAAAGGCGCCACTGGACAGGGCCGACTTCTCCAGGC
>JBEGNB010000423.1:0-6472 GCA_041182785.1 Bacteroidota bacterium | reverse complement strand
GAAACACCGCCGGATTGATATTCCAACCCGCTGGCTGCGCGTACGCGCACACCCCCGCGAGCAGGAGCAGCAGTACCATTATCTGACTCTTTATATTGTTTGTCATGGGTATTCGCCTGTTGTGGTTTGCTGCAAATTGATGCGGGTCGCCCGATGGACGACACCGCATCGTCATGCAGTAAAACCGTGTTTGATAATAACCCTTAGTTACGCACCACTTTTTTCACCCCGGTGCCTTCCTCCGTCTCGAGTTTCACGAAGTAAACCCCCGAAGGTGCGTCTTTGGCGTTCCAAAGCAGTGCGTTCGTGCCTGCCGAACCCGACATGCGTTCATCCAGCACGATACGGCCGGCCATGTCGGTAATCAGCACGCGGGCGCGCTGTGCGTGTGTGAGCGTGAAGCGGATCGTGGTACCGTCGGTGAACGGGTTGGGCGATACCTGCAGCGACTGGCCGCTCACAGGTTCCACAGCCGCCGTCGTGGACTGGTACCCGAACGGTATCGGCGACTGCACACTGCCCTGATGAAGACCAGCCGTGAAGTACATCGTCTCCGTCAGGTTGGTCACCTGACCCGTGGCCGCGTCGTACAGCTTGAAGTGCAGCAGTTCACCTGCCGTGTTGGCGTACATCGTCAGGAAGAACAGGTGCATATCCAGTTGCTCCAGGTAGATCGCCTTCGCCGAGCCGCGAAGTTCGTTGCCCGCGAATACGCCGATTTCGTGGCCTGCCAGCGTGGTGTTGATGCCACCGTGTGCCAGCATGCCCACCAGCGTCATCGAGTATTCGTACTGCGTCGGATCCACCGTCCAGAAGTTGGGCAGCTCCGGACCGCGCTCGTTCAGCACCGGCGCTGCATTGGCCGGCGGCGGATAGGTGAGCGTACCCGGGATGCTGATCTTCAGCTGGTAACCCTTGGGCGGTTCCATGTACTGCAGGGAGCCCAGCCAGCCAAAGCCGGCCACGTACTGTGCAAAGGCCGTCTGACCCTTGATAATATCGCCGTTCAGCGGCGTGAGTCCGGCCAGCGCCGTGGACACCGGCAGCGGGTAGTTTGGCACATAACCCAGCCAGTTCCAGCCTGCGGAGATCGGGATATTCACCCCGGCAGGATCTACCGGAGCACCGCTCATGCGAATCGTGTCTTTCTGGTCGGCACGGTACTGGAACAGGTGTTCGTAGTCCACCGCGGGCAGCGAGCCCAGCCAGTTGCCGCCGAAGTACTCGGAGAACGCACCCTGACCCTTGATCAGGTCATTTTCAGGATTGTCCAGCGATACCAGCGCCTCGTCCAGCGACGGGTCGGGGAACACCAGGTTGAACGAAATCCAGTTCCAGCCTGTATTCAGCGCAATATCGCGGCGAATCAGGTTGTTCGTGTGCAGGACAGTCGGATTACCCACCGTACCGATCACGTTGTCAATCTCGAAGTCGAACGACTCGATCAGGTCCACATAGCGCAGGCAGCTCGAGGCGTCCCAGATATCCAGCGTAATCGGCTTGCCGTCGTCTTCCGGATCGCCGAATACCGTCATGAACACCCGGTATTGCGTACCCACCGGCGGGAGCGTGGGCAGCAACTGCACCTTCGCCAGTCCGCGCAGTTCACCGTCAATAAAGGCAGCGAGGATATCTTCCTCGTCGGTACTGAGCGTGCCTTCGATATCGAGCTTCAGCGTGAAGTTCATGGAACCCGAGTAAGCCGTGGGGTCAAATTCCCAGTCGGGCGCAGGGCACATCACGCGGCAGTACACCGGCATCGGTTCATTACCCAGCGGAGTAACCGCGAAAATCGTATCCGAGTAAGTGCCGAAACTCAGTGTATTGTCAAATACAAACGTAATCTCCTGAGCGGCACCCGGAGCGATAATACCGTTGGCAGGGCCCACGCGTACCCACGAGGGCACACCCGAGAGCTCGTACGACAGCGCCTGACCGCCCGTGTTCACCAGCTGACGGGTAACGGTGGTGATATCCTGCTGATATTTGCCCACTTTCACGTTGCCGCCGCTCCAGCGCATCGGGTTGCGGTCCACAAAAAACTCCCAGCTTTTATGGACAAACACGTTATCTGCGAGGTCTTTAATGTTATCCACCTCCACACGCAGTACGCGGTTTTCGATAAAGCGGTTGGGTACATTCGGAACGATAACGATCTTGTCGCCGCTACAGGTAACCACCGCATCTATCAGTTCGTCGGTTTCAGCGTTGTACAGACCAATGTTATTGTTGTTGAAGAAATCAGCCTGAATAATCTGGTCGCAGCGAATCGGCTCCGTGAACTGAATACTGATTTCGTCGCCAGCAGACAGTACCCCGTCAGCAGGCTCGGGTGTTCCCAGAATTTCGGGGGCCGTGCGTTCGATACGGCCTGTTATTACCGTGGATACCCCGGCGTTTTGTCCGCCGAAACACTGCGTAACAGCCCGGATTTCATACTCTCCGTCCTGATAACCTGTTGTATTCCACTGTACAATCTTGAACACATCATTATCCAGTTGCGCCTTGGGTACCTCCGTGATGTTAATCCACGCACCATCGCCGTTTTTACGGCGGTATTGCACCCGGATCAGCTCCAGATCGGCGTCATTCCGGTTAAATTCGTTGAGTGTGATGAACACGATATTGCCGTCTGCCGGTGTCATCACCCAGTTTTGCAGCGGGAAACCGATATCAATCGGACTGCAGGGCTCCAGGAAGTGAACATCCAGCAAAATCTCCTTCCAGAATGGATAGGGTGGCCAATCCCCGTTGCCCAGAGCGTCATAACGTGCACCTTCACAGTCCGAGATAGCATACAAACTCAGATTTTCATAGTCATAAGCAGTGGGGCCACGGCCAATGGTGACCACTACTTCCTGAGACTGGCCGGGAGCAACCAGAAAGGTACCGCTGGATTTGTTTTCACCCTGTATCTTCACCACCGCTCCGTCGGGATTGGTACTGTTGGACAGCGCCAGGGTATAATAACGCCATTCATCCGTTTCGCTGATATTACCTACATTGAACTTGAAGACCGCCACGTCATTCTCCAGTACGTTGGTGGCTATAGTCCTGTCAACAGTTAGTGTAAGTCCATCACGTGGTACCGTTTTTTCCTCATACGGACAGGAAGAGTTGCCGGAGATCGTTTTGAAAACCGGTGTACCATACACCCGGTCCTGCAACACATCAAGAGTGAATACATCTTTGACATCGTCATCTGCCAAGGTATAGCCTACCGTCTGAGAATTCGACTGAGAATTACTGAATTCTGTTGAAACACCCATGTCAATCTGAAGGCCCATTTTGAAGGATGCTCCCGTTCCGTTGAAGAAGAAGCCCAGGTCGGCGCCGATATTGGCAGAAATATCCACTCCGAAACCGTAGGACATACTCTTGGTATTTTCGATAGTAGAAGAATTCTCATAGGAAACACCTGCATCGAATGTCAGATTTCTCTCGAAAACAGCCGCCGCTTTCAGGTCGCGATTCCGCTGCAGGATATCGCGCCACTGGTCGGCAGAGACTGTATCTCCGATGAATTCCAGATTGGGGATAACCACTTTTTTAATCTGGTAACCTGAATACAGGAATGTGGATGCAAATTTATCCGGGAAAACAACCAGGTCGGGTTTGATATAGTAATCACAGGCATTGGTATCAAAACGAAGGTCATCAGTAATACCAAAAAGCAGATTCAGCGCACCACCCACAAAAACGTCGGCATCCTCACCCTGTAATACACCATCACCGGATGTAGAAATCGTCTCGTTGGCGGTGAGGCAAACCTCTCCGGACGTGTTAAAGTTGCCTTTGGTGGTAATACTCATACCCAGTTCAAGCTCATTCTTGAGTTCGGTCTTGGTTTCCACCTCGGCACCAACACCCGCAGAAACCACCGTTTCGGTACCCAGACTCAGTTTCAGGCCTGTACTCAATTTGGTGGCGAGCGTAGTGCCCACTCCCCATCCGTTACACACCGTTGTACCCTTCGAAATGGTAGCACTGGATCCGTCACCCGGCGGGTCACGCAATATCATCAGCGGTATGGACGGCGAGGTGGAGGTGAAATTCACCTGACGAGGTCGCTGACCCAATACTACCGCTGTCGTGGAAATCGAGTTCTGTATGGTATTGGCCTCGGCAGCAATAGTCAGCGTTTTGGTGTAGGGTGAAGCTATGTTCGGGAAGCTGGCCTTGAACTTGTGTTTCAGCTTGCCCGTGGTCATCAGCGTATCGAATGATGCCATGTCTGCAATCTGGTTGTCAATCGTCAGCATCGCCGTATCCAGGTAGCAGCGACCGCCATCGTAGGGCTGATACACCTTGATTTCGGTAGAATAAGATCCTCCCTGCATCAGCATCTGCTGCCCGCAGGCGTTCGTATCCAGTACCGTTATCTCTATCTCTGGAGGTGAATAGTAGATGAAGTCGGTTGTATCGCTCACATCCGTCAGATCTACTTCCTTGCCGCCCTGCAACTGGAAATAGTTGTAAATGACGTTATTGGAGTGTTCCGTCACAGCCACAGTAAAGGGCAGCGGCGGCAGTTTGTCGAACTTGAACTTGCCATTGGCCTCTGTCAGCTGTTGTTCTCTGTAATAGCAGCCATCCAGCGTTTCTACCTTCACTTTGACGATAGCTCCTTCCGGTATCACACTCTTGCGACATATCGCATTGCCCGCCATCTGGCCCTGAATGTGACGCTTGACCTGATTTCGGAACAATACGCCCGCTACCGGTGAAGCAATATTGTCTATCTCCCAGAATGCCGGGTAATAGGTGTGTGTCTTGAAAACCGGTGTGAGTTGTGCCGAAGCACCCGGCTCAAATTCAATGGAGAAATATCCCTCCGAATCGGTGAATACAGGAGGCGAAGCGCGTTTGCCATTCACCAGAATTTCCACACCCGCCTGGAAGCAGTCCGTGTTTTCAAAACGGACATATCCGCTTACCGGAACAGTGCTCTGGTCGGTGAAATCCACCTGATCCACGCTGGTATTCGACGGATTGAGCGTCACCAGTCGGCTCGACGGGGTGAACAGGTGCGGCTCTTCATTCAGGATGGCCGCCACCGTGCTGTAGGTGGCACCGTATATGGTACCGCTGCCCGTCAGCGAGAAACCGTAATCCTTTACCTTGTCGCCGCTGCCCTCGTTGAGCGGGAAGTAGTTCATCAGGTCGCCCCGCTTCAGATCGGTACCCACGGCTGCGGCCAGCTGCAGATCAGGAAGCGACACCATGGTGCTGTAAAACACCACATCGTCTATCAGGCCCGAGAAGTAGTTGACCAGTGAACCGCCGCTGCGGCCGGCGCCGAGGGTCCACACGGAACCGCCCGAAAAGTCGGAAGCCACACCGGTGAAGGTGTGTGAACCCACCAGATCGCCGCTGTCGTACAGCGTTACCGCCGCATCACCGCTGCCCGCAGGCTGGTCAATCACCAGCGACAAACGGTGAAAGCCCATGCCTATTGTACCAAAATCGTGCTGGTTGCCTCCCATCTCGAGGATGATATGGCCCGCGTTGAGGTGAAGCCCGAAGTGGGTCGTTCCGCCATTCTGTTTGGTCAGGATACACTGGTTGCCCGAAAAATCGAAGGCCTTTACGGTCACTTCCACCGTGGAGCTGTCAGCCAGATCGAAATCGGTGAGTTCCACATACTGGTTGTTCACCGAGTTGAATTCCAGCGACTGATTGAAGTAGAATTTCTTGGAAGGCGTGGCAATAAATGTCGTACCAGCACCGTAATTGATACCTGGAATGGCATAAAAACCCGTCTCGTCGGTCAGGCCCGCATTCACGACATTGGGCTTGTCACTCGACCAGCTGGCACCGCAAAAATAGAGTTTCTGTTTGGTGCTCGTCAGGTCGAACGACTTGGACCCCACGCCCTCGTCGAATTTCCAATAGTTCACCAGGCCGGCAGCATTGGGTGCCACTGTGCGATTCATGAACATCTGGATCTCTGTTTGCGCCAACTGACGGTTGTAGAACCGCAGTTCGTCAATGCCACCGATAAAATGACCAGTCGCATCGGTCTTCTGACCCAGAAACAGGGGCGATTGCCCCGCCTCATAGCCGGTGACTGCCGTTTCAATCAGTTCACCATCCACGTACAATAATACGGACGCGCCGCTGAACGATACCGCCACGTTGTGCCAGTTGTCGGCTGTAGCTTCCGGGAAGGCGTACTCCAGTTCGGTAGTGCCTCCCGATCCGTTGGCCATGCCGAACCGAACGCCCCTGCCGTCGGCAGCAGGCAGCGTGTGCAGCCACCAGTTTTTAGCGATATGGCTGCCAAAGTCGAATATGGCAGCATTGTCGTTGCCGTCGTCTATTTTCACCCAGCACGACAGCGTGAACTGGCTGGTAGGGAATGCAGCACTGTACTCCGTGAAGATCATATCGTCGCCGCCGAAGATAGCCGAGGCGCCAATGGTAGGCGACAGGGTAACGATGGCGCCCGGTACGGGATTGTTGTTACTCG
>JBEGNB010000422.1:0-9261 GCA_041182785.1 Bacteroidota bacterium | reverse complement strand
ATCAGCGCAGATTTGGAGATCCTCGGAGTGCCTCCTGTACTGGTTCGTGCCATATGAAAATCTGTTTGGGGCAAAGGTCTTCATACGGAAAATATGAGGCAAGATGCAGTTGGTCGGGGGTGTACGTTGGAGCGATCGAATAAAAAAAGTAGAAACAGTCCTTTTCAACGGATATGTTTTCATTTCCTGTACTCCACGCAGCTTGTATGATATCCATTTCGAAGGTGGCATACTTGGTTTCGTACGTTTTGAAAACAAGTTGGCCGAACTTCGCGAGTCGGACATTCATTTGATTAAAAAATTGACAAACTTTGAAACACCGGTAACCATCTTGCCAACCCGCCTGATACCCGGCGAGCAAATTGAAATTACCGAAGGTCCCCTTCGCGGCTACTTCGGCGTGGTGGAGGCCCACAAAGGCGGAAGGCGCGTCCTGGTTTCCATACCGCGCCTGCACTGCGTTGCCCGTATTGAAACATATATCGAATCAATTCGAAAAATATCATAAAAGTCCGAAACGCGCTAACCACCTTTTGTTTTTGCCAACCACATCGGATTTGATCAGCTTTCAGGTGGTCGCTGCAAGCTCCAGTTGATTATTTACACTCTTCCGGATACAAAACCTGTCTCGCCGAGCCTTCAGTGAGAGCTGGATTCAGCCGGATAACAAGTTTATTGCTTTAAAGGGCTTTTTACAAGTTTTTTCATCAAAATGTATTGGTATTAAAATAATTATCATACAATTGCATGGAATTTTATTGTGCGTTCAAACGTTCATTAATTATAATTATAAGCAAACTCTGCCAGAGGTTTTCTTTTTACCAATAAACAAGCAGTGATGAAACAGTTTTTCCCGGCTATTTTCCTCCTCATTTTTGTATCCGCTTCCTCTTTCGGGCAAAAATCAACGGTGACGTATATCCACTTTGAAGAGGAGGATGTGGACAAGTTATTTTATGTATATGAAAATCCACGAGATGATAACGAAGAGGGTATAACGGTCTTTTCCTATACGAGAGGAAAGCAAAAATTTTTTTTTACGGTAGATAACAACTACGACCGGCCTCGCACGGCGCCTGTTGGCATGAATACTGCCGAGAACGCCAAAATTGGTGAAACGCTCGTTTCAGGTATCAATAATCAGTCGAAAGAGGTGAATCTTGTTTTCAAGCGAAGCGCATCATCTTTCCACGTATATACGGTTAAATCGGCCTCCATGATGTCATTTGAGGGCTCGAAGTGTGTATTCAGAAATCAGTATACAGCCTTTGCCTTTGACACCACGGATTTGAATTTTGAGGATAACCTGGCATTGAAGAAGACAGAAAACACGGTGAACTACGATGTAACAGCCCGCAAGGGATGTCTCCGGCAGTACAAGTTTACCTGTAAAAGTCAGAAAAACAGGCAATTTGTTTCCGATTTGGAAATTATACTTTCTGTAGGTGTGGTATATGAGCGAACAGGTATAGGAAAAACCCAGGCTGACGAGAACGAGGCTACTCTTTCTGAAATCGGTAATACGGGTTTTGCTGACTATGTAGCCGACAAATGTAATCAGACGGAAGTTCTGCCTGATGATCCGGCTCCGTTTTTCGATCCGTCCAATCCGCCGGCTGTCAGAGAATATCGCTACGGAGATATCACCGTGCGTATTTCTTGTCCCGAACTGCTGGGCTATGGCAAGCATATTGTTCAGCGTGGCGACAATCTGTACAGTATCTCCAGGACTTACGGAGTTCCGGTGAAAACACTTGTCAAGTGGAACGATATTGAGAATGAGAACGTGATTGAGGTCTGTCAGGAAATATGGTATATACCACCTCCGGGGGAGGCTCCTGCCGGACCAGTAAGGGAGCCGGAGGAGATAAAAGTGCCCGGCAAGGTTATTGACCAGAGAAAAATATATCCGAGTGACCGGGAAGAACAGCCTCGTAGCAGTGCAGGCCGCACTTCCGGTAGCAGAAGGACGTCACCTGCGGATGAGGAGGATGACTCCAAAACACAGATGCACACGGTTCAGCGTGGAGAAACACTGTTGATTCTCTCCAGAAAATACAACTGTCCCGAAACCTGCATCCGAGAGATGAATGGTTTTTCTATTAAGGGAACTGTCAGCCTGAAAACAGGCCAAAAGGTAATCATCGGAAATTGCGACTGTCAGAAGGAAGAGGAGAACTACGGTGACAAGCAGCCGCAGAAGAGTACGGGGAAAGGTATTACTCCTGTGAAAAGGACCGGAGGCAGCTCATCAACCACTCCGGTACCCATTCGTCTGGTTACGAAAGATAAAAAACTCAGTGCCATTGCCACCGAATTGGGTTATTCCGCCCGGGAGGTTGCCCAGTTGAATGGTATGAAGGAGAGCGATATCGTCAAGGCGGGAACCGAGCTGAAGCTGCCGCACAAAAAGGACTAGGGTGTGTTCTGATGGAAGCCTGTGTGCCCGGTAACTATTCGCCTGATGTAACTCCAGGGATGTGCTCAGTTTACTTTGCGAATGCGGCGGAAGCGCATCTGCAGTACGCCGAGCATTGCTTCACGGATTATTTTAAGCGACATTTTGGACTGCCCCTTTTCCCGGTCTTTAAATGTGATGGGTACTTCTGCCACACTGAAACCAAGGCGGTGTGCAGTATATTTCATCTCAATCTGAAATGCGTAACCTATAAATTTTATTCCCGAAAGGTGTATGGTTTCCAGCACCTTTCGGGAATAACAGATGAAACCCGCCGTAGGGTCGGCAATATGCATCCACAGAATCAGTGAAGTATAGTAAGATGCTCCCCTTGACAGGATAATTCTGTCGGCGGGCCAGTTTTCCACATGTCCACCCGGGCAGTATCTCGATCCGACCGCTACATCGGCACCTTCGTCGCGACATTTGGCCAAAAGTCTTGGGAGGTCATCCGGATTATGTGAGAAATCGGCGTCCATCTCGAAAAAATAATCGTACGAGCGCTCAAGCCCCCAGCGAAAACCGGCGATATAGGCAGTTCCGAGGCCCAGTTTACCCTTTCTTTCGATCAGGTGGAGTTGTCCTTCGAATTCGGTTTCCCGTAAACGCTTCACCACACCCGCCGTGCCATCGGGGGAACCATCGTCAACAATCAGGACATGGAACGGGCCGGGCTGACGAAGAGCAGCCCGGATGATGGCCTCTACGTTTTCGATTTCGTTGTAAGTGGGTATGATGACAAGCGAAAGCATATTCTACTGGTCTGTTGAGGGTATTTACGGCTATTTAATCAATCAGTATGACCTTTCTGAGCAGACGCAGTCCTACAGTAAGTTCGACCGTTGTATTGCGTACACGCTGTTCAGGTACTGCATAAGAGAACCCCGGATTGCAGTAGTCAATCACATTTGGGATTGGTCCCTGGCGGTACTGATTGGTAACGTCGGGATTAATTGAAAGTTGTATCTGCGCTCCTACGAGTTCGGCAAACTGGAATTCGAGGCCGCCGCCTACAGAAAAGCCTGCCATCCAGCGTTGTACACCACCCATAAGGGGGTACAATGCCCGGTTGCACGAGTTCTGGCTGTTCAGTTCGTCAATATTGGTGCTGTAAGTATAGTCGCCCCTCAAACCGACGAAATAGAAATACCTGGTGTTGGGCAGCGGACCTATGTTGCCCCGCTGTTTGGCACCCATCATGAACGATATATTATTGAACTTGAAGCGTTCGGAGTACGCTCCGCCGGGGAGGCCGCTGATGAAACTGACCGTCCGGAAACGCATGGCACTTCCTCTCACGTGATAGCCAATCTGCATCAGGAAAGAAGAGCGGTCGTCTTCGTTGTTGATTGATTCCATTCCCAGTGTGGCGTGGTACTGGAAAAGTGGTTCACGGTTGTAGGCATTATCCCATTTCTGCAATCCTGCAGAGGGGCCAAAGCCTATAACATAAGCTGTTGACTGTGCTTTTATCTGTCCGACGAGGAACATGCACCAAAAACCGATAATGTAAAAACGAGTCATGTGTGCGTTTTTGTGGCGAAAATAACCAACTATTCAGAATAGCGGACGGAAATCAGAAACACTCCCCGGTTCTTCCTTATTTTTGTGCTTCAAATCCGAAAAAATCGTATATTATGAACATGACACAGACTACTTCTCCTATGCCTTTCGAGGCTTTTGAATACCGGCGGCCTGATCTGGTTTCCTTTGCATCCGATTTCAACACGACCTTGTCCGCATTCAACAGTGCTTCTTCCTCCGAGCAGCAGAAGCAATATCTGAATGACCTGAACCAACTTCGGGAGCACTTTTCCACCATGTACAATATCTGCATGATCCGGCATACGGCGAATACGGCAGATCCTTTTTATGAGGCAGAAAACCAGTATTTCGATGAATCTCTGCCCGAATTTGAAGCATTGAGTACCCGGTTTTACGAGGCCCTGCTCCAGTCGCCCTTCCGGTCAGCACTGGAAGCAGCTTTTGGTCCGCAGCTCTTCACACTCGCCGGGCTTGCTATCAAAACATTCAAGCCTTCGGCCCTGGAAAATCTGCAGGAGGAAAATGCGCTGAGTACCGAATACACGAAGATAAAGGCTCAGGCCAAAATCGAATTCAGGGGAACCACTTATAATCTGAGCAGTATTGGTCCGGTTGAGCTGTCTGAAGACAGAGAAACACGGCGTGGTGCTGCCGATGCAAAGTGGTCTTTTTATGCCGAAAGCTCCGGTGCTATCGAGGATATTTTTGATAAAATGGTGAAACTGCGTCACGAGATAGCACTCAAGCTCGGATTCAGCAATTTTGTGGAGGTTGGATACGCGCGCATGAGGCGTTCCGATTACAACCCGGAAATGGTAGCCAACTTCCGGAAACAGGTCCGTGAGACTATTGTACCGCTGGCATCGTCGCTTTACGAGCGCCAAAGGAAACGCCTCGGAATAGATACCCTGCGTTACTACGACGAAGACTACAAGTATCCTTCCGGCAACCCGCGGCCGATGGGAACACCGGAGGAAATTGTCGGAAATGCCTCTGTGATGTACCGCGAGCTGAGCCCCGAAACAGATCGTTTTTTCCAGCAGATGCTCCAGACACACCTGATGGATCTAGTGAACCGCGATAACAAGGCTACCGGTGGCTACTGTACGTATATTCCCGGATATAAGTCGCCATATATATTTTCCAATTTCAATGGTACCAGCGCGGATATTGATGTGCTGACACACGAAGCGGGCCATGCCTTTCAGGTTTGGAGCAGCACCCATTTCCCTGTTGAGGAGTATTACTGGCCCACCAGCGACGCAGCAGAAATACATTCCATGAGCATGGAATTTTTTACCTGGCCCTGGATGCACCTGTTCTTTGGCGATCAGAAGGAAAAATATCAGTTCATGCACCTGGCTGCTGCCCTGCAGTTCATTCCCTATGGTGTAGCTGTGGATGAATTCCAGCATATTGTGTACGAAAATCCGGAAATGACTCCCGGGGAGCGCAACGCTGCCTGGCGGCAACTGGAGAAAACATATCTCCCCCACAGAAATTATGAGGGTAATGATCACCTGCTCGCCGGTAAATTCTGGCAGCGGCAGAGTCATATTTTTAATTCACCTTTTTATTACATTGATTATACCCTCGCACAGATTTGTGCGTTCCAGTTCTGGAAAAAAGACCGCGAAGATCATCAGGCGGCCTGGGCAGACTACCTGCGGCTCTGTCAGGCTGGTGGAAGCAGACCATTTCTTGAACTGGTCAGCCTGGCAAATCTGCGCTCACCGTTTGAGGATGGGTGCGTGGAGAGCGTGATTGGCGGTATAAAACAATTCCTTGAATCCGTTGATGATTCCAAATTCTGATAATGCAAATGAACAAATCGCTTCTGGTACTTTTGTGTGCACTGGCAATAACGGCTACTGCTTTTACTGGTTACGAACAGCCCACCATTAAATTCGGATTGCTCAAGTACAGTGGCGGTGGCGACTGGTACAACGACGTCAATTCACTGAAAAACCTGGCCAAATTCTGCAATGATAATCTTCGCACCAATTTTGACACGGAATTTGGCACGGTGGAGCCCGGCAGTGCAGAGTTGTTCAACTACCCGATTGTTTACGCCACCGGACATGGAAACATGCTTTTCAGCGATCTCGAGGCGCGCAATATGCGTGCTTATCTGGAGGGTGGTGGTTTTCTGATTCTGAACGATGATTTCGGGCTGGATCCCTTTGTGAGGCCAACGATGAAAAAGGTATTCCCTGAACTTGATTTTGTTGAACTGCCTTTTTCACACCCGATTTATAATCAGAAATACAAGTTTCCGAACGGGCTTCCCAAGATTCACGAACACGACGGAAAGGCGCCCCAGGGTTTTGGCCTTATCTATCAGGGCCGGCTCGTATGCTATTACAACTTTGAAACCGATCTCGGCGATGGCTGGGATGATGTACACGGCGATTCACAGGAAATCCGGAACAAGGCGTTGCAGATGGGAGCCAATATTGTTCAGTATGTCTTTGGTCAGTAGGACGCAATAACGCTCTCTCCGGCACGGACGTACGCTCCGGGTGTACAGACTGGATGGTAGCCCAGCTCATCTGAAATGAAGATGTCTGTTTGTGAACCGAACCGGATCATGCCGAATGATGTTCCGCGGTTTACCTCGTCACCCGGTGACAGCCGGTTTACAATCTGACTGACCCACACATCGGCAATCTGGGTAACGGCATACCATCCTCTCCCGGTATGAACGACGGTTGTTTTTCTTTCGTTGGTCAACAGGTATGTACAGCCTGTTTCAGGAGTTTTTTTTGCGGTCAGGAGATTAAAAATCATCCGGGCCATGGTCTGGTTTCTCCCTGGTTGGAAGCTGGATACAGTGCCGACCTCTCCGGAGAGGGGGATTCGGTTGTAGTGTACGGAGAACGGCGTCATGAAAATACCGATGATGAAGCCGGATGTATTAGTCAGATTACCGGGCACCATCAGTTCGGAAAGTGTTATCTGACGACCTTTTTTTATAGCGACAGGAACCTCACCTGCTTCCACACGGCGGACATAAACTACGTATCCATCGGCTGGCGACAACATGGAATCACCTGCTGGCACATTTCTAGACGGATTCCGGAAAAAAAACCAAAAGCGCCAGCCAACGAATATCAGAGTGGCGGAAAGCAGTGAAAGCAGCATACACTACCCCAGTTTCTCCGCCAGATACTTTCCTGTATGGCTTTCCTTGACAGACACCAGTCCTTCGGGTGTACCTTCGAATACCAGATTTCCACCGGCCTGGCCGCCCTCCGGGCCGAGATCAACCACCCAGTCGGCCGTTTTGATAACCTCGAGGTTGTGTTCCACGACCAGAACAGAGTGCCCTTTTTCCACCAATGCATTCATTGCGCGCAGCAGTTTGTTGATATCGTGGAAGTGGAGACCGGTTGTTGGCTCGTCGAAAATGAAGAAGATATGTCCGTTACTGTTCTCCCTGATCAGGAAAGACGCCAGCTTGACGCGTTGGGCTTCTCCCCCTGAGAGGGTGCTGGAGGATTGTCCCAACTGTACATATCCGAGCCCCACATCGAAGAGCGGTTTAATACGGTCAATAATCTCTTTGTGACCCTGAAAGAAATCCAGTGCGTCTTCGACACTCAGGCTGAGTACGTCAAAAATGTTTTTTCCCCGGAATTCCACTTCCAGAATTTCCGAACGGAAGCGACGGCCCTTGCAGGATTCACATTCGAGGTGAACATCGGCAAGAAACTGCATTTCCACCACCTGTTCACCCTCCCCTTTGCAGGCTTCACAGCGACCTCCTTCGACATTGAAACTGAAATGTTTGGGCTGATATCCGCGTATTTTAGACATTTGTTGAGAGGAAAACAACTCTCGGATGTAATCATAGGCCTTTACGTAAGTTACCGGATTGGATCGGCTGCTTTTTCCGATTGGACTCTGGTTGATAAATTCGACCTTGTTGATACGCTTCACATTGCCTTCCAGTCCGTCGAAGAGTCCGGGAGTTTTACCACCATTGTCGGGCAGGTGCTGAGACACAGCCGGGTAGAAGATATCGCGAACGAGCGTTGTTTTGCCTGAT
Organism: Bacteroidota bacterium; assembly: GCA_041182785.1. Lineage (GTDB taxonomy): Bacteria > Bacteroidota > Bacteroidia > Chitinophagales > Saprospiraceae > M3007. The sequence continues at coordinate 1,207 of JBEGNB010000422.1, read as the reverse complement.
CCTGATACACCGCTTACGACAGTGAGACAGTGCAAAGGAATCCGGACATCAATATTTTTCAGGTTGTGTTGTCTGGCGCCCCTGATAGTCAGGAACTCGCGGGCTGGCCTGCGAGTTGCGGGTGTTTCAACAGACATTACACCTGTCATATATTTTGTTGTCAGGCTTTCCGGCGCTGCTTTTTCGATATCGGAGTAAGGGCCAGCGAATACCACTCTTCCTCCGTGTATCCCTGCTTCCGGCCCCATATCCACCAGGAAGTCGGCATTTTTGATTACTTCTTCCTCGTGTTCTACTACTACCACCGTATTTCCCAGATCCCTTAATTCCTTGAGGACGCTGACCAGTCGGCCGGTATCTCTCGGATGCAGACCTACGGAAGGCTCATCGAGGAGGTAGAGAGAAGAGGTCAGGTTACTTCCCAGCGTTCTGGTGAGGTGAATACGCTGGGTTTCTCCGCCGGAGAGCGTGCTTGACACCCTGTCGAGCGTGAGATAGCCCAGACCCAGGTCCACCATGAACCGAAGGCGGTTATTGATTTCGAGGAGCAGGCGACTGGCGATACGGCGATCGAACTCGGAGATGTGTTTATCGAGATTTCCGGAGAATTCGAGTACCTGATCAATCGGGATACTGGTGAGGTCAGATATATTTTTGTTGTCAATTTTCACACAGAGTGCTTCCTGGCGCAGGCGGCCGCCCTCGCAGGTATGGCATGTTGTCCGGCCGCGGTATCTTGACAGCGTTACCCTGTTCTGGATCTTGTAGGTCTTGCTTTCCAGTTCATTGAAAAAGGACATGATACCTGGCACATCATTTTTTCCGTTCCAGAGCAATTTCAGTTCCTCTTTCGACAGTGATTCGTATGGTGTATGTACCGGGAAATTAACAGTATGTGCGCGCTGGAGGAAGAAAGACAGCCATTCTCCATATTTTTCACCCTTCCAGCAGGCCACGGCGCCGTCGTACACAGATTTCGTTTTATCGGGTATAACCTTGTCGGGATCAATTCCGAGTACCCTTCCGTACCCTTCACACGTCGGGCATGCGCCATAGGGGTTGTTGTAATTGAAGAGTTGTGGCGTCGGTTCCGGGAAGACGATACCATCGAGTTCGAACCGGTTATTAAACACAACAGGAGAAGGATATTCACCACCATCGCTACTTAACAGTTGGATGGTACACTCTCCTTCACTCTCATAAAAGG
>JBEGNB010000421.1:0-2649 GCA_041182785.1 Bacteroidota bacterium | reverse complement strand
ATGTGTATAAGAGACAGAATATCCACATTGTACGAGGTTATGCCGAAGGCCAGTGCCCCGAAAACACCAACCAGCCAGTGGCAGTTAAGCACCGACAGAAGCAGATACATGAAGAACATGGCGACAAATACAGACGCCCACACATCAGTATAGTCGGCAAACAAAAACGCAGCTTTGGCTAGCGGACGGGTCAGGTTACCCTGCGGAGTGGTGTAAATCTGATAACTGGGCATACCGCCGAACAGACTGTTCGTCCACAACGGAGCCTTGCCTTCTTTCTTTATATAATCCTGTATTTCAGTCTGTATGGCGCGGGCCTTGTCATTATCAGGCTGAGGCAGAACTTTGTCGCCAAAGAAGTTGGGAGAGAAGAAAATGGCCGCAACCGCCAAAAGGATGAGTGCGGCATAAACATGAGGCAGTAATTTTTTGAAATCCATAATCACGGAAAGAGCTGTTCGGGGCGAAGATAGCGAGAAATCACGTTTCAGCATATTATTACCCGGTTAACGGTTAATTAATGTGCGAAAAGGCTATCTTTTGCTAATTTGGCCCCGTAAAAAATTAAAATTATGACGAAATACCTGCCATTGATCCTGCTGCTTGCACTGTCTGCCTGTAACTATAACCGGAATTTATCAGTCAGACTATTGTCGCAACAGCGTATTCAGCTGCCTAATCAGTGGAGTCTTACTCCGGCCGGCAACATCCATCTTCCCCTTGGCGATCTTCCGCTCCAGATGGTTGTATCACCTGATCAGAAATGGATTGCAGTAACCAACAACGGAGTGGGAAAACAAAAAATCCAGCTGTTCAAAAACGATAACGGCAGCATATCACAGTCCGACGAGATGCCTATTGCCAAAGCATGGTACGGACTGGCATTCAGCGCAGATGGCAGCCGTATTTATTCATCCGGAGGGAATGATAACACCATAGTGGTATTCAGAAATGAATCAGGAAAACTGTACCGCGACACAGCTTTTTCATTGGGTGCACCATGGCCCAAAAATAAAATTTGCCCGGCTGGCGTAGCCGTTAACGATACCGAAGGGTTCATTTATACGGTTACGAAAGAGGACAGTGCGTTCTATGCCCTCTCCCTGAAAGGAGATATAGTCAAACGGATTTCGCTGGGTAGCGAACCCTACGCAGTACTGTTTCTGCATGCAAGAAACGAGGTGGCAGTTTCTCTGTGGGGTGCCCGAAAAATTCTTTTATTCGACAGTAACAACTTCTCTCTCAAGTGCACCATCAATACCGGCGATCACCCCAACGAGATGATTGCAGACAAAAAGGAAAAGATTCTTTACGTAGCCTGCTCGCTCGACAATGCTGTTCACGCTATTGATCTGGAGACGCGAAAAACGCTCGAAGTACTCAATACAGCCCTTTACCCGGATGCTCCCAACGGTTCAACGCCCAACAGCCTGGCTCTGTCTGAAGACGGTGAAACGCTCTATATCGCCAATGCCGACAATAACAGTCTGGCCGTTTATGAGGTAGAAGAACCTGGTCATAGCGAGGCAGAAGGATTTATACCCACAGGCTGGTATCCTTCGTCTGTCAGGTGTGTTGGTAATAATATTCTGGTCGCTAACGGAAAAGGCATGTCGTCGGTTGCCAATCCAAAGGGACCCAGTCCGTTTCACAAAAGAGAAGACTCCCGCGCAGCCCAATATATAGGCGCATTGTATCAGGGGACACTGAGCGTAATCAGGGAGCCGGAAGACCGTGAACTGGAAGTTTACTCGAAACTGGTTTATGAAAATTGTCCCTACAACAAGGCCAGGGAACTACAGGCCGAGGGTGAACCAGGCAATCCCGTGCCCATGCGCGTGGGCGACCCCTCCCCTGTCAGGTATGTGTTTTATATTATCAAGGAAAACAGGACTTATGATCAGATTCTGGGCGATTTGCCGGCCAGTCTGGGCGGAAATGGCGATCCGAATCTTTGCCTTTTTCCGGAGAAAGTGACCCCTAATCAGCACTGGCTCGCACGCGAATACGTACTCCTCGACAATTTCTATGTGGACGCTGAAGTGAGTGCCGACGGACACAACTGGAGTACAGCAGCCTATGCCAACGACTTTGTGGAGAAAACCTGGCCCACCAGTTATGGAGGCCGCGGTGGCAACTACGACTATGAGGGTACCCGAAGAGTAGCATTCCCGAAAGGTGGTTTCATTTGGGATAACTGCAAACGCGCAGGAGTTTCCTACCGAACTTACGGGGAGTTTGCCGATGATAACAAGGCCAACTACGAGACAATTGAGGGCCATTTTTGCCCAAATTATTCATCATGGGATATGGACTATCAGGATATTTCACGGGAAAAAGACTGGCAGCGCGATTTCGACAGCCTGCTTCATATTAACCAGGTTCCACGGTTCAACACAATCAGATTTGGAAACGATCACACCTCGGGAATGGCAAAAGGAGCCTACTCCCCGTACGCATCGGTGGCCGACAACGATCTGGCAGTAGGGCGTTTCCTCGAACACCTGTCCAATTCAAAAATCTGGAAGGAGAGCGCTGTATTTATTCTGGAAGATGATGCGCAGAACGGTGCAGACCATGTGGACGCCCACCGGAGTATCGCTTTTGTGATTAGTCCGTACGTGAAACGCAGGTATGTAGATCATACCA
>JBEGNB010000420.1:0-4205 GCA_041182785.1 Bacteroidota bacterium | reverse complement strand
ATATATGTTGTGCGCATGCAAGAATTTTTTTTTGAAAAACTATTTAATAAGCGCAGTATCTTTCTTTAAATTCTGAAAAATAGTAGATTAATCTGTTTTGTAGATATAATATTTTGAAATTAGCTCTACTGTTGACCTGGGCCATAGAAAAATGGTTCCTGAATTCAACAGTGAATCCAGGAACCATTTTTTATTTTAAAAAACCCAAAAAATCGAAATAAAAGCTCTTTTTACGGGATTTTACACACATGCCGGAGCCAAAAGGGACCTGTACCATGCGTTTGGGGCGCTGCAGAGGAAGAAAGCAGCCGGCTTATATCAATCAGGCGAGCAATTCACTCAATACCTGAATGATCTTGTAGTAGCGTTCATCGGTCAGAGAATAGTTACTGTTCTTGCCGTCTCTGCGCACCTGTACCACACCGCGATCTTTCAGGATACGCAGGTGATGGCTGGCTACCGCCTGTTCTATACCCAGCTTCTCGTAGATTTCCGTCACGTTCAGCGATTTCCCATGATACAGCATCTCCATAATGAGCAGCCTGTGCGGGTGCGCAATAGCACGAAGTGTCTCCGTTGAAGACTCCAGAAACTGGAATGTGTATGGCAATTCGTTCGTCATGGTCATAAATCCGTCACAAAAATAAAACTAAAACGTCTCTTTTTCATAATGGTTGTTATTATGGGCAATAATGTTGTGTACGGGCTTAAATTTGCGCCTCGTTATGAACACAAATTTCGCAAATCAATTTTTGACACTGCTCCGGAAAGAGTTTGTGATTGAATTCAGACAGCGCTATGCTATCAGTGGCATCGTGCTGTATGTTATCAGTATGGTATTTGTGGTTTATGCGAGCAGTATCAAGGTGGGGCCCAAGGAATGGAATGTGTTTTTCTGGCTGATTGTTCTGTTTGCTGGAATCAATGCAGTAGTCAAGAGTTTTGTACAGGAAAGTGGCACCCGACAACTTTACTATTACCAGCTGGTTGATCCCTCCATACTCATCACGGCAAAAATTGTTTACAATACCATATTACTGATGGCGCTCACGTCACTGGCTTACGGCTCCTACAGTGTGGTTGCCGGCAATCCGGTGAAAGATACGGGCCTGTTCCTGCTGGTGCTCTTTCTCGCCAGCCTTGGTTTCAGTATCGCCTTCACGTTTTTATCGTCCATAGCAGCAAAAGCAAGCAACAGTGCCACACTTATGGCCATCCTCAGTTTCCCGGTGATTCTTCCTGTTCTGCTCACCCTACTGCGACTTTCTTCGGTTTCACTGCGACTGATACAGGATACTGCCTACCGGAAAGACATCATCAATCTGGTGGCAATTGACGTAATTCTTGTTGCACTGGCCTTTGTCCTGTTCCCGTTTGTCTGGCGCGACTAACCATTTCTAAACCAACTTCTCACACAATATTATATATGTGGTGGAAAACAACTTCGGTCATTCTTCTGATTTATGCCATTGTAGCGGGTCTTCTTGTGCCGCTCAAACCGGGAATTGACCGTGTCTCGCCCGACAGCGCCCTGACGGGCAGCCAGTTTGAAATGCAGGTTCACGGGTACAACACATGGTATTCACGTGGTAACACGGCTGATGTCAGGGTATGGCTCCAGTACGACTCCCTGCGCGCTGTGGCCGGCACGGATATCAGGGTAATAAGTGACACTACGCTATCCGTCAGCTTCCAGCTACCCGCCACCCTTCCCGACGGTGGAGAGAGCGATATGCTGAATCTGATCGTTAGTCACCCGACCGACGGAGTATCGCTGCTTCCGAGCGCCCTGGACATAAAGGCCGACACCAGTACATCATCCTCTGCGGCCAACTGGACGGATCATCCCGTGGAAAAGCTGCATGTAGTCAAAGACTTTTCCTATCCGTACCGCAATGTTATTTATGAAACAATCAGGAACACCTACTTCCATGTACCGATGTGGTTTGCACTGATGTTCATGTTTCTGGTATCTGTAGTTTACAGTATAAAATACCTGACCCGACCTGATGAAACCTCCGACCAGAAGGCAGTGGCATTCACGGAAACAGGTTTGTTATTCGGACTGCTCGGACTAACAACCGGCATGCTGTGGGCACACTACGCCTGGGGGAAGGCCTGGAGCAATGATATAAAGCAACTGATGACCGCAGTGGCTCTGCTGGTTTACGCTGCCTACTTCATTCTCCGTGCTTCCTTCGATGAACCGGAAAAAGGAGCCCGGCTGGCTGCAGTCTATAATATCTTTGCATTTGCCTCACTTATTCCACTCCTGTACATCGTACCCCGGTTATTTGCCAGTCTGCACCCGGGAGCAACCGGCAATCCGGCCTTCGGCAGTCAGGATCTGGACAACACCATGCGGCTTGTTTTTTACCCCGCTATTATCGGGTTCATTTTACTTGGAGTCTGGATCGCCAATATCCGGTACAGAATACTGCGGCTACAGCAGCAGGCCGATGATCAGTAATAGCAGTAACCCGTAAAACCATCCAGTTATTCCCGACAGAAAAGGCCCGCCAAGGCACACATTTTCCGTTTTTTTCTAAAAAAAAGCCGCTTTTCAGAAGATGAAATTTTTTAAATTGGTTCAATTTTTAACATTAATTCTGTTTCTTATCGTAAATTTGCAGCCGCTTCAGGCTCAGGGAAACAGAGATTTCATGCGTGAAACGGGCAAGATTTACGTCGTTACCGGCGTTATTCTAATAATTTTTGCCGGAATCGTACTGTATCTGGTTCGTCTGGACAAAAAACTAACCAACATAGAGCACCAATTAAAGGAAGGAAAAAATGAGTAACCACATCAGTTTCTTCAAGAGTGTGGAGGATTACGTTGAAAAGGCGGCCTCCTTCACTGACATCCCGCGCGGATTAGTCGAGCAAATCAAAGCGTGTAATCTCGTGCTTCAGATTCGCTTCCCGGTTCAGATCGGCAATGACTATGAAGTAATCGAAGCCTATCGCGTGCAGCACAGTCACCACAGGCTGCCGACAAAGGGCGGTATCCGCTACGCCGAATCTGTTGATCAGGATGAAGTGATGGCCCTGGCTGCTCTCATGACCTACAAGTGCGCTCTGGTGGACGTACCATTCGGAGGTGCCAAGGGAGGTATCCGTATCAATCCGGGCAAATACACCGTTGATCAGTTGCAGAATATCACCAGACGCTACACGGCCGAACTGGTCAAGAAGAATTTTATCGGCCCCGGCATTGACGTTCCGGCTCCCGACTACGGAACCGGTCCGCGTGAAATGGCCTGGATTCTCGATACATACCAGGCGCTGCGGCACGGAGAAGTGGATTCCATTGCATGTGTTACCGGAAAACCTGTCACTCAAAACGGTATCCGTGGCCGGGCAGAAGCTACAGGCCGCGGCGTGTTTTACGGGCTGCGCGAATGCGTATCCTATGAGGAGGATATGCAAAAAATCGGTCTGACAAAGGGTATAGCGGGTAAAACCATGGTGGTACAGGGCCTCGGAAACGTAGGCAGTAACACTGCGCTGATCAGTCAGAAAGAAGGCGGTGTGAAAATCATCGGTATCTCCGAGCGCGAAGGGTCAATCTTTGACGCCAACGGAATTGATGTGGAACAACTGCTCTCCTTCCGCAAAGAACACGGGACCATCATCGGGTACCCGGGCTCCACTCATATCGGAGGACCACTGGCAGCCCTCGAGCTGGAGTGCGATATCCTTGTACCGGCAGCCCTCGAAAACCAGATTACTACCGAAAATGCCGACCGTATCAAGGCTAAAATAATAGCAGAGGCCGCTAATGGTCCGGTAACTGCCGATGCCGATGCCATACTGCGCAAAAAGGGAGTTTTGATTCTGCCCGATTTCTATATCAATGCGGGCGGAGTAACTGTATCGTACTTCGAATGGCTCAAGAACCTGTCGCACCACCGCTTCGGACGACTCGAGAACAGGTTCCAGCACAATGCCTTCGGCCGACTCCTCGACAAAGTGGTTGAGCTCACCGGTCGCGAAGTATCTGAACGTGACCGCGAAATACTCACCCGTGGCGGCAACGAAGTGGAACTGGTTAACTCCGGACTGGAAGACACCATGATTACCGCATACCAGCAAATGAGGGAAACCCTGAAACAACATCCGGAAATTCCGGACATCCGTACAGCGGCCTTTGTATGCTCGCTCAAGAAGATAGCCAGCGACTATATCTCTATGGGTATCTTCCC
>JBEGNB010000419.1:0-13744 GCA_041182785.1 Bacteroidota bacterium | reverse complement strand
AACTTGGGGTAATGCTTTTTGGTAAATTCGTCAAAGTACTGACTGATAATCCGGATTGCAATCTGAATCGTATGTTTTTCGTCGCGGGAGAGCGTTTCCTCTTCCTGTCGGAGTCTGGACTGTAACTGGAGCAACAGGCACTCCTGAAGGTCCCTGGCTCCTGTGCCGGGAGGATCGAATTGCTGAATACGGGTCAGAATCCTGTTGATTTCTTTTTCGTGGGTTGAGATATTCCGGCTGAAGAGCAGGTCGTCAACCATCGCTGACGGCTCGCGTCTCATATATCCGTCGTCGTCAATAGATCCTATAATCTGAAGGGCGATATCATATTCACGTTCATCCAGATCGAGCATACCCAGTTGTTGTTCCAGGTATTCGTGGAAAGTATTTTCGAAGGCCAGAGGCATTGTTTTGTCGTCGTCGTCTCCGCCACCTTCATCCCGGGTTTTATAGGTTGCCGGGTCGTCCTCAATAAAATCCATCAGATAATCATCCAGCTCCGGCCCGTCGTCGTTATTGATGCTGACAGTTTCCTCATCGGCATATTCCTCGCCCGAGTCGCGGTCTATGTCATCGAGAGAGTCGCCAGCGTCTTCGCCTTCATTTCTGTCGGGTTCATTTTTTTCGTGTTCGTAGTAGGCCGGGTCTGCGTCTCCCTGTTCCAGCGTATCGGTCAGATCCGCCGTTTCATCGCCTTCTTCGAGGGCCGGATTAGCCTCCAGTTCTTCCTGAATTCGCTGCTCGAGTGTAGCTGTAGGAATCTGCAGCAGTTTCATTAACTGAATCTGCTGGGGCGACAATTTTTGCTGCAGTTTTTGACTGAGCGTTTGTTTCGGGCCAAAGGGAGATGCCATCGAGTAATCAGGGAGGTTAATTTCTCAGAACCTCTGTCGGTGGAAATTGTCCTGTCAAATAAGAGGCCAAATTACACAAGTTGGTTCCGAGTGATGTATTAAAAAAATGAAATCGTTTGTTTTTAGTTATGTAAAAAGCTGTTAACAAACGACTTAATGAAAAAAAGAGTGGATTAAATGAAATGAATTTGTTTAAAAAAAGTTGGCAAGGATAAGGCAAATTTCAGAATTAACGGTCAAAAAGTTACAAAATATGTGAAATGACACCCTGCTTGTGTGTTGTGGTTAGACCTTGTCTTTATTGGCAAGTTGTCCGCAAGCGGCATCAATATCCTTTCCGCGGCTTCTCCTGACGGTTACTGTGACCCCTTCCTTTGCGAGATATGCAGCGAAAGCATTCAGCCTGTTTTCGTCTGACTTGGCGAAGGTGGCTCCGTCAATCGGGTTGTATTCAATGATATTAACTCTGACCGGAAATTTTTTTCTGCACAACTGTACGAGGCGGGCCGCATCGGCCGGGGTATCATTAAATTTTTCGAAAGCAATATATTCGTAGGATATGCGACCCTTTGTTTTGAGGTAAAAGTATTCGAGAGATTCCATCAGGGCTGCCAGGTTATTGGACTCGTTGATGGGCATTATTTCGTTTCGTTTGGCATCGTCGGCAGCATGGAGGCTCAGGGCCAGATTCGATCTGTATCCGTCGTCGGCCAGTTTTCGTATCATTTTGGCAATTCCGGCGGTGCTGATAGTGATGCGGCGGGCACCCATACCCAGTCCAAGCGGTGCCGGTGATGTCAGGAGTTCCACACTTCTCATGGTATTTGCATAGGTGAGCAGTGGTTCACCCATACCCATATAGACTACATTGGTGAGTGGCCGACCGAAGGCCTCCATACACTGCCGGTTCACTCCGGCAACCTGATCAAAAATTTCAAACGGCTCCAGGTTGCGCTTCCTGCCCATTTTTCCGGTTGCACAGAAGGAACACGTCAGGCTGCAACCGACCTGTGTACTTACACAAACTGTAAATCGTTCATCATTGGGTACCGGTATCAGGACGCTCTCGATCCGGTGGCCATCGTGCGTGAGCCATCTGGTTTTGATAGTTCCGTCGAGGCTGTGCTGTACTTTTTCTTCAAAAAGCGTGTTGAATTCGAATTGTTCTGACAACTTGCCGCGCAGTGATTTGGACAGATTACTCATGCTGTCGTAATCGGTGACGCATTTGCTCCAGAGCCATTCATATAATTGTCGGGCTCTGAATCGTGGTTCGCCCCATTCGGCGAACAGGCGCTCGGTTTCGGGCAGGGTAAGAGATCTGATATCTGACATGCTGCAAAATTAGGGGAAAAATCGGGTAGTTGCATGAATAAACAAATGAGCCGGCCCTTCGACAAGGACCGGCTCACAAGAGTTCAGGGGTTAGCTGTATAAGGACAACGGGAGAATCAGTCGCGACTTCCCAGGAAGCTCATGAGCAGATAAATGAACTGTACGAGAGCACCCAGTGCAGCTGTTACGTAAGTCATGGCTGCCCATTTAAGGGCATCTTTTGCTCCGTCGTGTTCGGCTCCCACAGCGAAGTTGCTGCCTTCCAGCCAAACGAGCGCGCGGTTACTGGCGTCGAACTCGACCGGCAGCGTGACGAGGCTGAAGAGCGTGGTTACTCCGAATGCCACGAGTGCCACAATCATCAGCATGGGCGACTTGAACATGGACATCCCTACAAGAGCGGCCATGAACAGATACTGCTGCAGACTGGCGGCGATATTAACAATCGGCACCATATTGGAGCGCATTTGCAGGAAATTATAGGCAGTGGCGTGCTGAACAGCGTGGCCACATTCGTGAGCAGCTACGGCGGCAGCGGCCACATTTCTTCCGTAGTAAACATCATAGCTGAGGTTTACAGTTTTATCCTGTGGGTTGTAGTGATCGGTAAGCTGACCGTCAATCTGCGTGATTTTCACATCATATATCTGGTTGTACCGCAGCATGGCGGCAGCCACTTCAGCACCGGTTTGTCCGTTGGAGAGCGGAACCTCGGAGTACTGATTGAACTTTCTTTTGAGGATCCCGGAGACAATGGCGCCCAGGACGGCGAATAGAATGCTGATGACTAATAGCATGGCTGTTCAAAAAGTTTTTGATTGTTTTCTGTTGTGACGTAAATAACGCCCAAAAATAACAAAAGGTTTCATATTTTTTTCATGAAACCGACACAATTATTCAGTTTACCGATCAATCAATCATTTTGAAGCCGGTATATTTCCAGAGTGCCTTTGGAATTTTGATTCCTTCGGGTGTTTGATTGTTTTCAAGCAGTGCTGCCACGATACGGGCCAGCGCAAGGGCTGAACCGTTCAGTGAGTGAGCGAGTTGGATCTGACCATTGGCATCGCGGTAACGGGTTTTCAGGCGATTAGTCTGAAAAGTTTCAAAATTTGAGACCGAGCTGACCTCCAGCCAGCGCTTTTGGGCCGCTGACCATACTTCAAAATCGTATGTTTTTGCGGATGCAAAGCCCATGTCACCTCCACAAAGCAAGAGGATACGGAATGGGAGTTCCAGTTTTTTCATCAGTTTTTCCACGTGGCGGATCATTTCCTGATGCGTTTTGTAAGACCTGTCGGGGTGATCTATCACAACTATTTCAACCTTGTCGAACTGGTGTACCCGGTTGAGCCCGCGTACATGTGCGCCCCACGCACCTGCTTCCCTGCGAAAACAAGGTGTATAGGCAGTCATTTTGATGGGAAGGTCTTTTTCGGCAAGAATATCATTCCTGACGATATTGGTCACCGGCACCTCAGCTGTAGGAATCAGGTACAGATTGTCCACTGTGCAATGGTACATCTGGCCTTCCTTGTCGGGTAACTGTCCGGTACCTCTTGCCGAATCTTCATTTACCAGCAGCGGTGGCTGAATTTCCTCAAAACCGGCTTTTACAGCCTCGTCGAGGAAAAACTGTATGAGAGCCCTTTGCAGGCGGGCGCCCTTGCCCCGATAGACCGGGAAACCTGCGCCTGTGAGTTTGACACCCATTTCGAGGTCAAAAAGGTTATATTTTTTTGCCAGATCCCAGTGGGCCAGCGCATCTTCAGCGAGTTCGGGGAGCGGTTTATTCCACGCTTTTGCTACCTTGTTATCATCAGCGGTTTTGCCTTTGGGAACCGACTTGTGCGGACAGTTTGGAACAGAGTACAGCAATTCATCGAGCTTTTGTTCGGTTTGGCGCTGCTGCTCCTCCTGTTCCCGTGATTTTTCCTTGAAAGCTGCTACCTGCGACTTCATGGACTCAGCCTCGTCTTTTTTTCCCTGAGCCATAAGTTGCCCGATCTGCTTCGACAGACGGTTCTGTTCGGAGAGCAGATCATCGAGATTTTTCTGGCCGTTGCGGCGAACCTCGTCGAGCTGGATTATGTGATCAATGACCTGAGTCTGACGAGCGGGCCAGTTTCTTTTTCGGAGACCGGCTATGATCCGTTGTTTTTCGTCCCGGATTGTTTTGAGCGTGAGCATATTTGTCGGATGCGTTGTTGTTGGAAATAAGGGGGCAAAGTTCGCGAACTTTTATATCAAAGAGGCATTCACTGGCCGCAAAATTGCTTCAAAAGCGCTGCGCCGGCAGGATAGCCCTTTCCGGCAGCCTCCTTCCAGTCTGCGCAGGCGCCCTGCAGGTCGCCCGAATCCTTTTTGGCCAATCCGCGATTACATATAAAATCAAGTGCTCCCGGCTTGAGTTCAACCGCCTTGTTGTACAAGGGGAGCGCTTCCGAATATCGCCTGAGAGATGCCAGTGCGTTAGCTTTGTTGTTATATCCTTCCGCAAACTGAGGATTCAGCTCGACAGAGCGACTGAAAGCATTCAGTGCATCGTTCATGCGACCGGTTGCAGCCAGGCAGTTTCCCCTCAGATACTGGCAGTTGAAGTTGTCTCTTTCACTTATGGCCTCATTAAGTGCTTCCAGTGCTTCTGCGTACATACCTGCGTTATAGGCAGCTTTCCCTATACCTTCCAGCACTTCGTACCGGGGCTTTTTGATGCCAAGCTCCAACGCTTTTCGGTAATCAGCGATAGCCTTAAGGGGTTCCCTGGCGTTAATGAGTATTTGAGCACGCGTAAAACGGGCATTTGCATCATCGGGCCTGACCGTAATCAGGCGATCGAAGTACAGGATTGCATCGCGGTAACGCCCGAGCCGGTTCATGGTTATCCCCGCATTGTACAGCAAATCAAAGCTCGACGGATCGGCTTTGAGCCCTTTTTCAAAGACAATTGCAGCCTTTTCGTCTTCATTGAGATCCAGATAGGCAAGTCCGTAATTATTCCAGGAGAGCGCATCGTCCGGAAATTTGCTTGTCACATTTTCCCAAAGAGTCAGACTCGATTGCCATGTGGCATTCTGTCTGAAGGCAAGGAACGCAAACAGTGCGATAAATCCGGCAGCCAGGTAAGGGAGCAGACGCCTTAGCATTGGGGAAGCCCCGCCATCCATGGCAGACTGGTATCCGCGAGCGAGCGCGTAAAAGATACCCAGATAAGGAATATAGGTGAAACGATCGGCCATAAATGCCTTTCCGGCCCCTTTGAATTGCAGGACGAACATGATATTGACCAGGAAAAACATGAATGCAAACACAACCGTTCGATTGTGTTTGGCACTTTTCCATACCCACCAGCCTGTTCCGGCCAGTACAATCGGTGTTACATAATACAAAACGGGCAGGGCACCTTTATCCGGATAGGGATAGTAGGCCGACAGACCGAACGGGGCCACTACCTTAAGCAGATAATTAAAGAGCGAATACGTGGCAAAGAAGAATCGCTCAACCGGTGAATATCCTGTGTCTTTGAATCCCTCCGCCACATTAAGGAAATGCAGACCAACAAGACCAATAGCCAGCGAGAGCAGCCAGAAATGTGTCTTTTCAATCCAGACCCGCCAGTTTTTGATATCCCGGCCGTAATAGTAGTCCAGACATATCAGGGATAGCGGGAGCGAAACTGCCTGAATCTTCGAGAAATAAGACAGTGTCCCCAGAACAATTGTCCAGATCATCCACCGTGACTTTCCTGTCGGCTCATTCAGGTATTTCCAGTAAGACAACAGAGCACCAATATAAAACAGGCCGTACAGGACGTCTTTACGTTCAGTCACCCAGGCCACACTTTCGCTGCGCATCGGATGGATGCCGAACAGCACGGTGGCAATACCGAGTGCCCAGCTCCGAAGCCCCAGGGCACGGAACAGGAAAAAAGACATGGCAGTAGCCCCAAGATGAAGTAAAACATTGGTCAGGTGGTAAGTGAACGGGTTGAAATTATCCACAACCATCTCTCCTGGCTTCACAACCGGATCAAAAATATGCTCTATGGAGTAAGACAGAACAACGAGTGGAGAGTAGTTACCGCAGGTATGGCCGGTGAACATATTGGCGATTGATCCGCCCGAAAGCGGCTGGATCAGCCCGTTCAGCCACAGGTACCCGTGATCGTCCCAGTTGACAAAACCGGCACCGAGGGTATTGAAGAAAACTGCGAGTGTTAGCAGCAGACTCCAGAGAAGAAGGAAATTGTCCGGAATCATCCACTTGTTGCCATCAGCCGTGACAGCGTTAGTCTGAGGTGTATTACGGCGCTGTATTTTTTTCGACATGCCACATTCAGGTTAAGGCAATTGACAAAGAAATCTGATTATCTGGCATCCCTGCACAAGACACCAAAAGTATGCGCAAAGATAAAATTGGCAGTGCCAGAACGTATCCCTGCACAAAGAATCGGGATAAAATATTTATAAAATTAAAAAAAGGCGTAACTTTGCAGGGTTAAAGGCGTTTGATGCGCGTCTTGTTTTTGTGAATTCCCCTTCCCAATTGCATGGGAGCCACACCGGAAGCTTTTCCGCGTTGTTCCCGGGAACTCTTCCACGTTTTAAACATGTTTGCCTTTTTGGCGTTTTTCTTCAAAAGTTGAGCCCAGGGCATCAATATTCATTTAACCTGAATTTCCTACCGGACCCGATTTCCGGGACGTCTGCTTCTGATGACGCCCGTCGGGTTTACAGCAACAAAAGCATTTCTAAATCCCACCATGTACGACATTTTACAGCTGAACGACAAACTCGTCAGCGAACTTAAGGAGATAGCCCAGCGCGTAGGCGTAAAGGGTTATAACAAGATGAACAAACAGGAGCTCGTCTATAAGATTCTCGATGAGCAGGCTCTCGCCGAAAAAAACTCTTCCAACCAGGATGTCCCCGTTGTTGATGAGCCCAACCCGCAGACTGGCCGCAGGCCGCGCAAAGTAGTCAGAATGGGTGCCGATAACGTTGAAAAGCCCATAGAACCAACCGAGGAGGAGGCTTCCAAAAAGGAGAATCCGTCTTTCAGAAAAGATGACAGACGCCCCGGCCGGCCCAATGAGCGCCCTGTACGAGCAGATCGCCCCCCTGTACAGGAATCAGAGACCAAACAGGTCCCGTCTTCAGAGCAGCCTGAACAACCGCGCGGCAGGGAGCCACAGCTTCCACCCCGAAATCGCCCGCAACAGCAGCAGCAGCAACAGCAGCAACCCCGCGATCCCAAGAGTAATTTCCAGCAGGAGCGCCGTCGTGAGTGGGAGGACCGCAAGAACAGAAACCGCTGGGAGGAACGCAGAAACAGGAGAGATCAGCGCCCTGGTGCACCCGGACTGTTCGACCCGGAAGCAGCCAAACTAAACAATATGGAAGAGGAGGATTTCTCCGGTCAGGCCCAGAATGGTGATGACGAGGATGAAATCATCATCACACGGCCGGTTCAGCAAGTGCGCCCGGAGTCGCCCGAAATGAGGCAGGAGGCAATCCGTTCTGAGCAGGAGCCGGAAGTAATGCCCCAGATCCCCAAAGAGCGCTTTGATGTAGAACTGGATGGAATTATTGAGGGCCTGGGCACACTTGAAATGATGCCCGATGGTTACGGATTTCTCCGGTCATCCGACTATAACTACCAGACCAGCCCAGACGATATTTATGTATCGCCCTCACAAATCAAATTGTTTGGCCTCAAAACAGGTGATACTGTAAAGGGTGCCATCCGCCCGCCCAAAGAAGGCGAGAAGTACTTTGCCCTTTTGAAGGTAAGTCATATCAATGGTATGCAGCCTAAAGATGTGCGAGACCGGGTTCCTTTCGACTATCTCACGCCTCTCTTCCCTACACAGAAATTCAGTCTGCTGACAAGTGCCACCGGACGCGATTTTGGCAACCGGATTATTGATCTGTTCACGCCTATAGGCAAGGGACAGCGCGGATTGATTGTCGCACAACCCAAAACGGGTAAAACGTTCCTGCTCAAGGATATTGCCAACGCAATTACCAAGAATCACCCGGAATGCTATGTGATTATCCTGCTCATTGACGAGCGCCCGGAAGAGGTAACTGATATGCGCCGCAGCGTGCGCGCCGAGGTGGTGGCATCCACTTTTGACGAAGCCGCCGACAACCACGTTCGTTTGGCCAATATTGTACTGGAAAAATCGAAACGTATGGTTGAGTGCGGGCACCACGTTGTGATCCTGCTCGATTCCATCACGCGTATGGCGCGCGCTTACAACACGGTAGCTCCTGCTTCAGGCAAGGTACTCTCCGGTGGTGTGGAAGCAACTGCCCTACAGAAACCAAAGAAATTCTTCGGAGCAGCCCGTGCCATCGAAAACGGAGGATCCCTGACAATTCTTGCCACGGCACTGATTGACACAGGCTCCAAAATGGATCAGGTAATTTTTGAAGAGTTCAAGGGAACCGGCAACATGGAACTTCAGCTCGACCGCAACCTGGCCAACCGCAGGCTGTATCCGTCTATTGACCTCACCAAGTCAAGTACCCGCCGTGAAGATCTGCTGCTCGACAAAGATACCCTGCAGCGTATGTTCATACTCCGCAATCACCTGGCAGACATGAAGCCGGAAGAAGCCATGGAGTTTATGAAAAAGCACATGATGCATACCTCCAGCAACGAAGAGTTTCTGGAGTCCATGAACAGATAATCAATTATGATTGAAGCGTTTCCGGGGAAAATGAGCGGGTTTCGTCCTGTAATTTTCTCCGGAAACATCTGATTGCTCCCTGATTTCCTCAACGGCGAGTACAGCCTGCCGGTTTCCACAGCCGGCGTTACTTTGCAGGCGATCCAGTTCCCTTTCTATATCCATCAGGGCCGTCTCAATATTAATGAGCGGGCGATGAATGACCATCCGGACAATACCTTCCGGGTCAATGATAACAGCCAGGCGATCGAGCCCGGGCTGTGGCCTGCGGCCGGATGCGATTCCGTACATTTTTGAAATGGTAAAATCGAGGTCCTCGATTACAGGCGCTTTCAGGTAAATACCTACGAAACGGCGTGCCTTGTCGGACCAGTCGCTGTTGTGCCTGAGCACCTCGTTAGTAATACCCAGCACTTTGGTATTTCGCTCATTGAGCCACCTTTCCTTCATGGCAAGGAAGGCTGAGAACATCGTCCAGGCAGAGGTGAAGTTAGCCGGATGAGCAAAAAGAATACACCATCCGCCCTCACTGTATTCGGGGAAACAAACCCTGCCGCGAGTAGTTTCAACCTCGAAAACAGGCGCTTTATCTCCAACATGCGGCAAATCAGGAATATTCGCAGACATTTTTGCTGTATTTTAATACAAAGGTATGCAGTTGTTGTATAAACGCACATTTTTCCTGTTTGTGCATGGAATTTGTTTTTTTTAAGCCATTGTCAGTATCAAAGATCGCCCAGCTGCGGCCGGAGTAAAAGTTCCTCTGCCACTGCCACCCCGGGAAGGTTGTAACACCCCCATACAGCACTGGCAACGTCGGAAGAGGCCATGATACGTTCGGCAGGCAGCTCAACACCATTCCACGCATCAGACCAAGTGTTACCGGGCAACAGAGACGTGACCCTGACACCATGAGGTTTCAGTTCCTCTCTCAGGCATCGGGAGAAGCCAAGCAGGGCAAACTTGGTAATACTGTACAAACTTGATCCATGATAGGGCATCTGACTGGCGATACTGCACATGTTGAATATATGTCCGTTCCGACGGGCAATAAAAGACGGAACCAATACCCGGGCAAGGTGGTATGCTGCGTACAGATTCAGATTCATGAGTTTTTCAAGTGCCCCGTCTTCTCCGTTCAGGATAAGGCCGGATTCATACAGACCAGCATTATTCACCAGAACATCGGCACCGCCCCACTTATCCAGAACAAAGGCGCCAAATTCCTTTGTCTGACTGACATCACTCAGGTCTGACCGAAAAGTCAGCAGCTCCCGGCCGGGGAATCCGGAAGCCCATGCGTCACGCATTTCTTCCAGATCTGTACCCGTACGTGCACACACACAAACACTGAAATTATTTTCTGCAAATATTTCGGCAATGGCACGGCCAATACCTTTGGTTGCTCCTGTTACGACAACTCTCTTCATGTGCCGGGGAATAATTTTTGTGAATAAACGAATGAATTAACCGACTTTTGCGTTTTAAATACCCGAACCGAAAGAAGTATGATCAAGGCACTTCAAAAATACAACTATTTGCATGATCTGGGTGAATACCTGATCATGATGAAGCACGCACTGGCGCGTCCGGAAAAATTTTCCATGTACTGGAAAGAGACAGCCCGGCAGATGAACGACATAGGCGTGGGATCACTTCTGATTGTTTGCCTTATTTCGGTTTTCATCGGAGCCGTTGCTGCACTTCAGTTCGCCTATCAGCTCGACGGGCAGCTCATTCCGCGATACTACATCGGGTATATCGTGCGTGACCTGGCACTGATCGAGCTGTCGCCTACCATCACCTGTCTCGTTCTGGCAGGAAAGGTTGGTTCCAACATGTCGGCTGAAATTGGTGGTATGCGCCAGAAAGAGCATATTGACGCCATGGAAGTAATGGGAGTCAACACCGCTTCATTCCTGATAACGCCCAAACTGGTAGCAGCGCTGGTAGTAGTTCCGCTTTTGGTGACGTTTTCAGCTTTTGTGGCGGTTATCGGAGGCTATCTGTCGAGCGTTCCGACAGGCCTTATCACCGATGATGAGTATATCCGTGGTTTGAGATCCTTCTTCGTACCATACAACGTGTTCATGATGTACGTCAAGTCCTTTGTATTTGCGTACATACTCACCACCGTCTCCTGTTATCAGGGTTATCATGTAAAGGGGGGCAGTGTCGAACTCGGCCATGCGAGTACACGCGCGGTGGTGTTCAGCGATATCTTTATCCTCCTTGCCGATTATCTGATTGCGGCACTTCTCAATGGATAAGATTTTACTGGTACTGACGAGATAAATCAGAACCAGTAACTGGCGGCGGCTGTGAAGGCCAGGGTACTTTGTCCGGGCAGATTACCACCGCGGAAATTGTCCTTTCTGGGAAAATCGCCGGTTATGACCGGGAATGCCGACACACTGAGTTTCCCGGAAACTCTGTACTCTGCACCCAGTGCAATCTGGTAGCCGGGAAAGAACCTGCGCGGGCTGTGAAATTCAACTGTATAGGCATTATTGTCCTGTAACTGCAACTCCGGATTGTCCAGTTGATAAGCTGTAACTTCAAAGTTATTGCTGATCATATAATTACCGACAATGCCGGCTCTGACGACGCCGAGCATACGGCCCTCTCCGATTCTGCCTGCGACTGTAAGCGGCACCTGGAGTACCTGTACGGTCTCATTGCTTCTGATTACAGCCTCAATCCTCTCGTTTTCATCAGGAATATTACTCCCCACCACATCGGCCCTGAGTGTAACCGAGGCCGAACCTCCGTAAGTATTCAGATCGTACTGAAAACTTCTGGCTTGCTGATGGTGCGTACCACCTGTCGGTATCATTTGCCCTTCCCTGAATTCGAAGCGCGGTTTGTGGGTGGTTTCTCTCTTCATTTCCTGATAAGAAATTCCACTTTCAACTGCAATTTTCCTGTTGAGAGCACGTCCTAAACGGAGAGAAAACGAGGTAGTGGTTTCAGGCATTTCACTGCGACTGGCAAACACCGGACCGTGACCACCGGGGTGAGAGGGCCTCTGCCGTTCTTTAATCCTCCCGGGAGCGATACCTGCGAGTACATACCACTTTCTGCCGCCCCCGACCGGCTTGATTGTCGGAGTGGCGGCAGAAGGGATTGAAACAGGGTTTGATGTTTTCAGCATTGCCGGCACTGCTGCGGGCAAGAGTGAAAATTCGGTAACATCGCTGACTTGCCGATTAAAAACTTGCTGTACAGTTTTACCGTCTTCCTGAGGAAGAGAAACCTGATTGATAGCCAATCCACCGACGGAATTATCCGGAACCATGCCGGGAATTTGAGATACGTTATTGGCTGTATTGATTTTTTGAACAGACGAGGCAGATGAGCGGGTGAAACCGCCTCCGGTATTTTCCGTAGAAATTGTATTATTTGACGGAGTTTCCCGGACTTCCGACACATCTGTGACGGACAAAGCGGCCGACGAAGACTGTTTATTACTACTGACCGTCTGATTTTGTGCAGCTATGGAGCGTAACTGCTGTTCGTAATAAGACTGAACGAGCAACAGTCGGCATGCCAGCAACATAATAACAGATGCAGCGGCAATCTGCCATTTATATTGGTACAGAAATACAAGAGGGCGCCTGACAGGCTCCTGTATGGGAAGCACCTCCTCGATACGATTCCACATGTCGCCGGGTGGTATTTCTTCATAATCTTCGAACGATTTTTTTACGTAATCCTCGAGTCGGTCGTTGTACAAATCTTTTTCCATAGCAGTTCAGGTCGTTAAACTCGCCTCCAGCAGAGAGCGGAAATATGCCTTGGCTCTCAGCAGTTGCGATTTGGAGGTTCCTACAGAAATGTTGAGAATTTCGGCTATTTCGGGGTGTGAGTAGCCTTCCAGCACATAAAGGTTAAAAACTGTTCTGAAACCGGTTGGCAGTTGCTGTAGCACTTTTATCAGATTTCTGGCGGGTAGTTCCTCTCCCAAGAAAGGAGAGTCATCGGCTGCCACATCGTGCGAGCCGAGTTCGACGATAACGGGGCCTCGGCGCTGTTTCTGGAGGTACTGAAGAGCAGTATTTACAAAGACCTTCCTTACCCATCCTTCAAAGTTGCCCGCCCCCGAATACTGGTGCAGGTCGCGGAAAACCCTGACGAAACCCTCCTGAAGCATATCTTCAGCGTCTTCGCGGGTAGAGGCATAGCGGAGGCACAAGGCAAACATCTTGCCCCTGAAGCGATCAAAGAACGCTTTTTGTGCCCGGCGGTCGCCCCGGATACACGCTTTAAGTTCGGTTTCCGTCATGCAGAATATGACATTTCAGTACAATGGTAACCATGAATCAGCGGGGGTTGCACGGATGCAGCAATATATTTTTTTTATTTTTTCAGATGCAACCATTGATTTATGAAACCACCTAGTATGGAAAATCAGACAGGCTTTCCGGAAACTGCCCGCTATCCCGATTTCAAACTATTCAAATCATCACACCATGAAAAAGACACTCAGATTTCTTTTTGTACCGACAGTTGCCCTCATCGTGACCATGGCAGCCTGTACAAAAGACGGTATTGTGGCCACAGTAGCAGAAGCCATTGACCAGGCACTTTACTCCGTTCAGGAGCGCGGAGGCGTTGGAAAGTACGGATGCTATGAACTGGTATTTCCGGTAACCGTTCAGCTCCCCGACAGTACCACTGCAACAGTTAATTCATATGAAGAACTCAAGCAGGTGCTCGGTCAGTACTTTACCAGTAATGGCACTGGCGGACCGGCAACGGGAGGAAACCATCCGGGCGGTCACGGTCATCACGGAGGTGGCGGTCACAACGGCCCCGGCTTTTTTGGAGATCCGGGACAACCTGGCCACCCATTCCA
>JBEGNB010000418.1:0-4099 GCA_041182785.1 Bacteroidota bacterium | reverse complement strand
AAGTGAGATAGACTTCTGTGTTGAAAGCACCCCATGCTCCGTTCTCCAGTGCCAGGTTCAGGCGGCGAACGGAGCCGGTGGGAACCTGCAGTGTAACAATATGGCCCAGGCCCACGGCCAGCGTCCATGACACCACCCTGGTGTCCTGTGGAGGGAATACGTCCCAAAATCCCTGAGCTTCCAGAATGCGCCGGATTTCCGGCAAATTTTTATCCTGTTGATGTTTCAGGATGATGGTGACCAGCACACTGTCCTTGCCCTGTTCAGCGGGCGGGTTAAGAGAGGGGCCTGCCGGTTGTTGTGCCTTTACGCTGGCGGAGGCGAGCAGCATGGCTGCGAGCAGGCAATTCAGAAGAAATCTCATGCTGTAAATTGTTATTTGACCGGGAGGATAGTCCGGAGTTTTTCAATGACAAAATCTACCTCTTCCCGGGTGTTGTAGTGAGAGAAAGAGAAGCGGATACTTTTTCTGGCGGGGTCTGCACCGATAGCTTCCAGCACGTGGCTTCCTTTTTCCGAGCCGCTGCTGCAGGCACTGCCACCGGAGCAACTGACTCCGAGAATATCAAGGTTGAGCAACAGGAGTTCATTTTTAGGGCCTGGCGGGAAGGAGACACTCAGTACGGTGTACAGGCTCAGTCCTTCGGGGTCGCCGTTAAATTGTATATCATCGAATGATTCGAGGAGTCGGGTTTTCATATAGTTTCTGACATCCAGGATGTGAGCCGAGCGGCTTTCCATTTCCGTGGTGGCCAGTTCAAGTGCCCGGGCCAGACCGACGATACCATAAACATTTTCGGTGCCGCCTCTCATATTGCGTTCCTGGGCTCCGCCGTCAATAAAAGGTTTAATATGTGTATCCGGGTTGATATAAATAAAGCCAACGCCCTTTGGGCCGTGGAACTTGTGGGCGGCTCCGGAGAGGAAATTGACAGGTGTTTCCTGCACATTAATCGGGAAGTGACCCACCGTTTGCACCGTATCCGTGTGGAGCAGCGCTGCATATTGCCGGCAGAGATCCGATACACGGGCCAGATCAATCATGGTGCCGATTTCATTGTTGGCATGCATCAGAGACACCATTGTTTTGACGCCGGCAGATTCGGACAGACTTTTTTCCAGTTCATCATAACTGATTCTGCCCTGGCGATCGGGGTTAAGCCAGATTACCTCGATATCATCCTCCCTTACAAGCGTATCTATACTGTGGGTATTGCAGTGGTGTTCTGCAGGGCAGCTGATGATGCGACGCACACCGAGATCATGGACAGCCTTTTTAAGGGCCATATTGTTACTTTCGGTACCGCCCGACGTGAAAAATATTTCACCTGTGCCGGCGCCTATACACTGGGCCACTGTTTTTCGGGCAGACTCAATGGCAGCCCGGATTTGTCGGCCTTCTGCGTGGATACTGGACGGATTTCCGAACTGCTCCTTCAATACAGGAATCATTGCTTCAATGACCTCGCTGGAGACCGGAGTAGTGGCGGCATTATCAAAATAGACACGTTGCATTGCGTTGCGGGTTGATTATTTGTTCAGGGAGGGCGCAAATGTAAGATTTTAGTATCATTGCAGTATTTACCACAGCAGACTCAACTATGGAAAACACCATTTTGCCGCCTTTTTTCCTGCATTTGCTTGTAACAGCAGCTATCGGACTCATTATCGGTCTGGAGAGAGAGTTCAATACGCACAGTGAGCGCGCGCATGTGGGCGGGATACGCACCTTCACCCTGGTTGCCATACTGGGTTATCTGAGTGGTACTGTGGCAATAAACTCTGTGTTGTGGGTCATTCCTTTCACTATTCTCGGCTTCTTTCTACTCTTGTCGGTCATCTATTATTTTCAGGTTAGGCAGGAGCGATTCGGACTTACCACGGAGTTATCCATGCTCACCACCTTGCTGCTCGGGATTTTCGTTTCGCAAGGATATATACAGGAATCGCTGGCAGTAGTAGTAATCATGACAGCCTTGTTATCGGTGAAAGAGCAGGTACACGGGATAGTGAAAAAGATAACAGAGGAAGAGATGTTCGCCTTTATAAAATTCACTGTGCTGGCGTTACTGATATTGCCGATACTACCCGACAAGCGTTTTGGTCCCGGCGGATTGATCAACGCACTCGAACTGGGCTGGCTGGTAATCATTGTATTGAGTATCAGTTTTACCGGCTATCTGTTATTAAAGTTCGTTGGACAGCGCGGTATTCTGCTCACGGCCCTTATTGGCGGATTGTTTTCTTCTACCATGGTTACCTGGGTTTTTTCAGAGAGAAGCAGAGAGAAGCCCGAATTGTCGGCATCTTATGGAGCGGGTATCATACTGGCTTCTTCAGTGATGTTCGTCAGGGCCTTTGCACTGGCTGCGGTATTTTATCAGCCGGTTGCTCTGTTACTGGCAGTTCCGCTGAGTGTATTGCTGCTTTTAAATCTGGTGACAGCCTGGCGGGTTTACCGGCTTCAGAAACACAATGGTGAAACACCGTCACTCAATCCGGGTAATCCACTGGATATCAGGAATGCGGCCGTTTTAACCCTGATATACACAGGAGTTACCTTTGGAATGTATTATGCCCGGCAGTGGTCGGGGCATCTTGGAGCCTATATTTCGGGAGCGATTTCAGGTATTGCGGATATTGATGCCATTACCATCAGTTCGGCCAAGTGGGCATCAGGAGATCCTGAGCAGACGAGTTTTGCCTCATCAGTGATCATACTGGCTATCCTTTCCAACACTGTTTTTAAAGCCATACTGAGTTACTTAAGGGGATCGGAAGTGTTGGGTAAAGCCGTTTTGACCGGATTCGGAATCATATTGATTGTCGGTCTGACGTTACTTTTCTGGATGAGGTAGTCTCCTGGGGTATCTGATCTGCTGCTAATGAAAAACCCTGGAATTATTCTCAAAAAATAATCTGAGCATCATATCAAAACGAATGTCTGTTTTTCGCAAGACTGCTTTTAGTTGGTTTTTTTTATGTGGTTTACTGAACATGTTAAATAAAATTTCGTTTGAGATTTATTGCTAACCAACCAATCTTTAACAATATTTTTTCAATGAGAACTTTACTCACTGTACTTTCGATGATACTGCTTGCCAGTGTCGTCTCGGTAGCGCAGACTGCCCGGGTGCAAATTATCCACAATTCGCCGGAGCCGGTGGTGGATATATATGCCGACAACAATCTGTTGCTCAACAACTTTGTTTTCCGAACAGCCACGCCTTTTATTGATTTGCCCGCAGGCGTACAAATCAATATCGGTATTGCTCCGGAAGGCAGTACATCTGCAGCCGATGCGATCGCCACCTTTCCGGTGGAATTTGAAGCGGGCCGTACCTATGTGGTAATGGCTGCCGGTGTGGTGGAAAATACCGGATCCACGGCACTCAACCTGTTTGTAAATGATGATGCCCGTGAAACGGGAGGCGGCAGCAGTGTTGATATTGCCATATTTCACGGTTCACCGGACGCTCCGCCGGTTGATATAGATGCGGTGTTTGTGGCCGATGATATAGTATCCAATCTGGGATTTGGAGATTTTACAGGCTATCTGAACCTTCCCGCTGAGAAATACGATCTGGCAATTCAGCCGGCAGCTACAAACAATACTATAGCCTCTTTTCGGGCCAACCTGAGCGGGCTGGCTGGTAACACTGCAACTGTATTTGCATCCGGATATCTGGGAGGAACCCCTTCCTTTGGTTTGTTTGCTGCACTTGCGAACGGTGCTGTTATTCGTCTTTCGCCGACTCCTACTGCGCGTGTACAGATCATCCACAACTCACCGGAACCTACTGTTGATCTGTATGTTGATAACGGACGCCTGCTCGACAATTTTGCCTTTCGTCATGCTACGGCGTTTGTAGACATGCCTGCTGATCGCAACATGACAGTAGGTGTAGCCAGAGATAACAGTACCTCTGCATCGTCCGCGATTGCCACGTTCCCGGTCAATTTCGAGAAAGACAAAACTTATGTGGTCATGGCAGGTGGCGTGGTAGGCAATACCGGCGCTACTGCATTCAACCTGTTTGTAAATGGAGCTGCCCGCGAGGCAGGCACTGGCAGCAACGTGGATGTAGCCGTATTCCAC
>JBEGNB010000417.1:0-3763 GCA_041182785.1 Bacteroidota bacterium | reverse complement strand
GACATAACTTGAAAAAAACGGCTAATACTACGGTCAGCTACCGAACCAGACTGAGTGGATGGGCCAATTACCCGTCGCGGGAGGCCGAGGTATGTCTGCCCGGTGATGCGGAGCAGTTGCGCGGGCTCATACTAGACAGCGACCGCATCATTGCACGGGGAAACGGCAAAAGCTATGGAGATGCAGCACTGGGTGAGCGGGTTGTCAGTATGCTTGGCATGAACCGCATTATTTCTTTCGACGCCGACACCGGGATTATTGCGTGCGAGGCGGGTGTACTGTTATCCGACATACTGCCAGTTATCGTTCCGTCGGGCTGGTTTTTTCATGTAACTCCCGGTGTAAAATCCATCACCGTTGGAGGAGCGGTTGCATCGGACGTACATGGTAAAAATCACCCCGAGAAAGGGTGTTTTTCCAACTGGCTGCTGTCCTTCCTGCTGATGAATGCCTCGGGGGATATAGTGAACTGTTCCAGAGATCAAAATCCGGCGCTATTCTGGCAGACCTGCGGCGGAATGGGCTGGACGGGCGTGATACTGAGCGCCACCTTTCAGTTAATGCGCATCACCTCCGTCGGAATGCGGCAACAGACCGACCGGGCGGGCAACCTGGAAGAAATGTTCCGGCAGTTTGAAATCCGCAGGAATTACCCGTACGGAGCGGTCTGGATTGATACAACTGCTTCCGGATCAGGTATCGGAAAAGGAACTGCACTGTTTGCAGAACATTTGCCGGGAGACGCTACCATGAACTGGGAGACCGGCAAGCCCTCGGATGTACCATTTTTCGCTCCTTCCTGGCTGCTTAACCCGCTCAGCATACGATTACACAACCAGATTTACTATCACCGAAACAAATCGGGCGAGCGAATCATTCATCTGGACAAATACTTTTATCCGCTGGACGGGATAACAAACTGGAACAGGCTGTATGGTCGCCGCGGTTTCATACAGTATCAGTTTTGCATACCGGAACCCGCCGCTTTTGACGGCATACAGAAGATACTGTACACCATTTCGGCCAGTCGGGAAGTACCCTTTCTGAGTGTCCTGAAGCGGCATGGCGAGCGACCTGCCGCAGCCCTGAACTCCTTTCCGGTGAAAGGCTTCTCGCTCGCACTCGACTTCCCGCGTACGCGCGGGGTAATTCCGCTGCTGAACAGACTCGACGAGCTGGTATGGGCACATGGCGGGAAAATCTATCTCACCAAGGATGCCGTGTCGCGCCCCGGGATGGGGCGCGTTGACATGTCGCAGTTTACCGAACGAAAATTCACATCGGCGTTAAGAGAGCGATTGGAAAAATAGTCAGAGTCTGTTTTTTTCGATCAGTTCGAGGAGTTCATCGCGATAGTTCTTGCCGATAGGCAGAAGTTTGGGTCTTTCCTTTTCCTGTACTTCAACCATGCTGCCCTCGATAGCGGTGATTTTGTCGAGTGCCACAATAAACGAGCGGTGGATGCGCTTGAATTTGTTTCTTGGCAGCCTGTCTTCCAGACTTTTCATTGTCTGGAGCGTGATAACCCTGCCCTGAAGCAGCCGGATGATGACATAATCTTTCAGGCCCTCTATATAAACGATATCTTCAAAATTTACCTTCAGGAGCTTCTTGTCGGCCTTGACGAAAAAGAAATCGAGGCCATCATTGATAGCAGAAGTGACCGTTGCCGCGTGTTCATGCTGCGAGAGTTCCTTTTGTTCAATCGCCTTGTTGACAGCTTTCATGAAGCGTTCGAGCGAGACAGGTTTCAGCAGATAGTCGAGTGCATTCAGGTCAAATCCCTGTATGGCGTAATTGGGATATGCGGTAGTGAACACCACCATGGGAGGGTTTTGGAGCGTTTTCACGAAGTCGGTACCCGTCAGCTGGGGCATCTGTATATCGAGAAACATCAGGTCAACCTCATTATTCTGGAGTGCCTCATTGGCTTCGAGGGCGTTGGAGTACCTGCCGACCAGTTCCAGTTGAGGAATCTTTGAGATGTACGTCTCGAGTACATCGAGGGCAAGCGGTTCGTCGTCAACAATAATGACTTTGAGCATAGCAAGATATTGAAGCCTTTTAGCGGCGATTTATGAATTTAACCCCAGTCGCAACGAAACGATGTAGCGGTCGGGCGCATTTTCAATAGAGAGTTCGTGCTGACCGGGGTACAGCATTTCGAGTCGCTGGCGCACATTGACCAGTCCTATTCCGCCGCTTCTCGAGTGCTGATTACCGGGAAACATATCCACCTTGCTGTTTTCTATGGTAAACAACAGCGTGTCGGGACCGGCGGAAAGCCTGAGTTTGACAAATCCGCCACCGTTCACCGTATGGTTCAGCCCGTGTTTGAAGCTGTTTTCGAGGAAAGGTACAAAAAGCAGCGGCGCGACGGTCTGGTCGCTCACACTACCCTCGACATCAAAGGTGATTGTGGCGCCTTCTGGCTGCCTGAGTCGTTCGAGATCGAGATAATTATTTATGTACTGAATTTCCCTGCTGAGCAGCACGCTCCTTTCATTACATTCATACAGCATGTAACGCATGATCTCGGAAAGTTTCAGAACAATTTCGGGGGCTTTGTCACTCTTTTTGAGGGTCAATGCGTACAGATTATTCAGGGTATTGAACAGAAAGTGCGGATTTATCTGACTTTTCAGGAAGCGAAGTTCCGACTGAATGGTTTGAGTGAGTAAAACCTGTTTTTCATTCTGATAACGCCACCAGTCCATGATAACCCGCAGGATAGTGGACAGGAAAGTAACCAGCAAATTACCCCAGAAAATCCACAACTGCTGATGAATCAGGCTCGTCCTGTATTCCGGGCGGTTGGAAAACTTGAGGTAGAGTACGAGTACTTCGATAGGAGTGATAACCGCACAGAAGGCTACTGCGAGCAGGAAATAGACCAGTACATGCCGTGCGAGGTAACGTGGAATCAGATAGTACAGGTT
The DNA here is from genome assembly GCA_041182785.1 of Bacteroidota bacterium. Classification (GTDB taxonomy): domain Bacteria; phylum Bacteroidota; class Bacteroidia; order Chitinophagales; family Saprospiraceae; genus M3007. The sequence goes on along the minus strand of JBEGNB010000417.1, from coordinate 824 downwards.
GACATATACCAGCAGGGCATAAAAAACGAGCTGAATGAGCTCGTTACCCACAGCGAACCAGGTGTCAATCCCCGAATTGTAGTCACTCCAGCGCATCAGGGCAAAGAGAACAAGCCAGAACAGTCCGTGGTAAACAGTCCGCCGGCTCAGAAACTCGTAAGTTCTATCCAGAAAGGTGCGCGTCTTTCTCATAAAAAAATCTGACACTGCAAAGGAACGCATCATACCGTCACAAGTATCTTTTTTTTAGATTAATGCTGAAATACCCCGGATCAAGAGCGACATTAAACAAAAATTTGCAACTATTCCACAACAGCTGATGTTTATTAAAAAGCGTTTGCTGCTCCGGCATTAATTCAGACGCCATTCATTACATGTCTTACAAGAAGAACGACCATTACGATCCCGATCTCACAGAGCAGCTCACAACGCACTACCACGGTATTCTCTCCGGGTTGGGTGAAGATGCCAATCGCGAAGGACTTTTGAAAACACCCGAGCGCGCTGCCAAGGCCATGCAGTTTCTGACACAGGGGTACGAACAGGATGCTGCAGCTGTACTGCGGTCTGCCATGTTTAAAGAAGATTACCGGGAAATGGTCATCGTCAAGGATATTGAGTTGTACTCCATGTGCGAGCACCATATTCTGCCCTTTTTCGGGAAGGCGCACGTGGCATACATTCCCAATGGCCATATTGTTGGTCTGAGTAAAATCCCGCGTGTGGTGGATATTTTCTCACGGAGATTACAGGTGCAGGAGCGCCTTACACTCGAAATACGCGATGTCATACAGGAAACACTGAAGCCCATGGGAGTGGCAGTT
>JBEGNB010000416.1:0-3026 GCA_041182785.1 Bacteroidota bacterium | reverse complement strand
ACAGTTGAGGGCAACTGGCACGGAGAAGGATTGTTTTCTGAGGATCAGTTTTGGGAATTAATTGACCTGTTCGACTGGAAGCAGGAAAAGCGGGAAGATATTATTCATCCCGCAGTAGAGGCACTATCAAAAATGCCCGTTTCTGCCATATACCTGTTTCAGGATTTTTTGTCAGAAAAACTGTTCAACCTGGATACCAAAGCACACGCAGAAGCTTATATGAGTCAACAAACTGATGGCTATTTTTCAGCTGACGATTTTCTCTATGTTCGATGTGCCGTTGTTGCAGAGGGTAAGGCTTACTACCAAAAAATAATTGAAACCCCCGCCGAGCTCTCGGCAGATACAGATTTTGAGCACATACTGTCGGTCGCTTCCGAGGCATACAAACTACAAACCGGACGTGAATTTGACTATTCACCACTATATAATTATGAAACCAGGAGTAATCTCGAAAAATGGAAGTAAGATCGGAATATGCCCCACAGGAACTCATCAATGAAAGAGGGGAACGCCCGCGAGGAAACCCGACGAATTAACCGGATACGGGAAATCTGCTATGGCAATTAGCTTTTCTTCTTCGCCCCCCGCTGGTGGTAGTCGCCAATGCCGTGATGAACCTCGACGAATTTCTGGTTAAGCGGTGATTATTCAACAGTTATCTTTCGACTAACCTTTATACGCCCCTGTTTATCAGCGATTTTCAGCAGGTAAATACCCGCAGGCAAAGCGCCTGTATCCACCCGGCATCCGGCACCGTAAAAAGACACCGATTGTATGTTTCTTCCCTGCATATCGTACAAGTCCAGCCTTCCTTCAGCAGAATCCACACCATGGATAAGCACGGAAACTGATTCGGAAGCAGGTTGAGGCCAAACCTCCACCACAGCCAGGCCCCCTGCCGGAGTCTCGACGCTGCTGAATGTCCCCGGAGTTCGGTATGTATGTACCGTAGTATTGGTCAGAACGGGCTCATTAAAGTCAAAATAAATAGCAGCCCGGTTTTCCACCACCGCCCCTTCTGACAGACTGACGAGTGGTTTGATACTGAACCGTATAAAACCGTGTGAAGCAGGCTCGTTCACGTTACTGTCGGGTAACATGATGCCCGGGAAGATAAATTCAACCACCCTGTCGCCGGTAATGCGATAATCGTAATGGTGCCCGGAAGCGCCGGCAGTAAACGTGGTGATATCCATATTCCCGGAAATAGTGTCCCGGACAACCACATTGAAGGCGGTATCTGTACCTGTATTCTGAAACCTGATCTGGTACTCGATTGGCTGGCCGGGTGCGATAAAGTGCTCTCCGGTGACACCCAGCGGGTATCCCTGCTTGTCATTCGGATCGTAGCTTCCGATATTTTGACGGCAGTCGGTATCAAGCCATGTATTTTCATCAAACAGTGAAAACTGGTTGATAATGCCCAGACTGAATACGCTGCTGTCAGGGCCACACGCTTCAATAGTTGCCCCCGTGACGGGGCCGAACGGGTTGGCCGGAGTCTGTCGCACTTCCATTCGCCATGTACTCCCGTTGGCAGGCACTGAAATAGTAGTTGAGGCCCCACTGTCTAACTGAAACGTTCCGGTTTGTGCCGTCATCAACATGACGTCTTCCACAATGACATAGGAAACAGGCTGGGACATATCCTCACCGGCATTGGTTACTTCAAATACCACTTCATCACCGGTACAAGTAGCCTCCACCTGTAAACTGGAGCCATCCCATGCCTGAAAGGTTCCACACGGTTCATGAGGGGAGATAAATGCATCCAGGCAATGCGTCAGTCCGGCAGGCGCGTTGCAGTCAAGTGTGAAAAACAACTGCAAGGATCCCGATTGTCCGGGGGCAAGCGACCCGATATCGAAAACAAGCGTGTCGCCGTTCGAATAGCTCCAGGGAATAGACGCCCCGGTGGGAGAGAAATATGGGTCCAGCACCAATGTGATCCGGGCGTTGGATAGCAGCCCCGTCCCATTATTTCCATAATTGACGTAGTAGGTATTGGAGAAACAGCGCCGCAGAAACGACGTAGCTGCACTGATTTCCGGCAATGGGCAGACAAGATCCGGAGTGGCTGCGAAGTGGACGTTGCTCGTGGACTGTGAACCCGCCATTACATCTAAAACCACAGGATCACAAATATCCCACAAGAGAGCAGGAGGATACGCCGTTACCGTATAATTACCAGGGATTACAGAAATAGAGTACTGCCCCTGACTGTTGGTAGTGGCCATTCGGGTCTGTCCCTGAGGTGTTTGTGCCCTGACAAGCCAGTTTTTTAACGGAGCATCGCCGAGATCACAGGCACAATCATTATTCAGATCGGTAACGACTTTTCCCGAAATAAATCCATTGTTTATGGAGTAAATGGTCACTGCAGAATTGTCAATATCACCATTTTTCCATGCTTCGAAATTGACACCCTGCGCAAATCCGTTCACACTGCCGAGCGTAACCGATCCTATCCGGGTATCAGGCGGCAAGGAGCTCCAGACCAGCGGGTCGAACACATTAAATGACCACGGATCCTGTATTGCCAGTTCCGTGGGAAGAAAAATCCAGGAAGTAGAGTCTGGAAAGTGGGCTATTTCCCCTGAAATGACTTTTGATAACAGACTTACATCAAAAGTCGTAAGTGAAAAGCTGTTGTTGAAATCCGCAATCAGCAGTTCAAAATAGTTTATTGGATCAATACCCAAAATGTGATTCTGTAACGCCAGTACATCGCTGGCATCCAGCCCGTTCTGAACACCGCCCGGCACCCCATTCACATCGGGAGTGACTGTCACCGGCACATTGCCCACAGGGACAAAATGACTGTAATATCCCGTTGAATCGGTATATGTGGTGGCTGAAACAGCGCCATACTGAATCCGGACGGCTGCAAGCCCTACAGGTTGTCCGGTACGGGTATAAATGGCCCCGCTAACCATACCCTGCCCGAAAACAAAACAGGTGGCAGACCATGCGAAAAAGACCAGTGATAGTACATGCTTCATGTCAAAACTTTTTAAACCGGT
>JBEGNB010000415.1:0-3792 GCA_041182785.1 Bacteroidota bacterium | reverse complement strand
CGGGAAGCCGTCGTTATTAATATCGGCCATATCGGCGCCCATGGATGCGTGGCTCTGGTGTTCCACCCAGCTTTCAATTTCTTCTTTAAAAGAGCCGTTTTTCTGATTGATATACAGGTAGTCGCGCTCGAAGAAGTCGTTGGAAATATACAGATCAGGCCAGTTGTCGCCGTTCAGGTCGCCCACGGTTACGCCCAGTCCGAACCCGATCAGGCTGCCGTAGATGCCCGCCTGTTTCGACACGTTGACGAACTTCCCGTTGTCGTTACGGAGCAGTTTGTCGCCGCCTCCCTTGAGGAAGTCCTTCACCGGCCAGTCTTCGGCGTACAGTTCGCGGTTATTGCTGTAGTTGAGTGTATTCACCGGCATGAAACTGTTGTTGAGGATATAACAGTCGAGATCGCCGTCGAGGTCGTAATCGAAAAAAGCGGCGTGTGTGGTATAACCGTCCTCGTTCAGGCCGTATTCGGCTGCTTTTTCGGTGAAGGTTAGGTCGCCGTTATTGATGAACAGTTCGTTTTCCGGTTTTTCACCGGGTTTATATCCGGCGTTGCATACATAGATATCGAGCAGACCGTCGGCGTTGATATCCACCATGACCACGCCGGTACTCCAGAATTTCGAGCCTTTGACACCTGCCTTGTCGGAGATATCCTCGAATCTGAAGCTGCCTTTGTTGAGAAACAGCTTGTTGTCGCCGAGATTGGAGGTCATGTAAATATCGGGTAATCCATCGTTATTGATATCGCCGATTGCCACACCTCCGCCATTATAGAAATTGCGGTAGTTGAAGATATTGAATTCTTTGGTATTTTCCACCTGATTGATGAAGTCAAAGCCCGATTCTTCGGGTTTGACTTCGACAAAAAGGGGTGGGGTAGCGGGCTTATTCTGGCAGGATGACCAGATGACGAGTGCAAAAATGAACGTGAAAGTTCTCATGTCAGAGGTTGCTCTGTGAAAAGACGGCCAAAAGTACGGATACAATTTCACTGATATTCCGGAAATGGGTATTTTTACCGCATGGAACCGGAAGTTTACCAGATCAGGTACGTTCTTGCCCGCGTGCGGGTGTGTCTGCTCGCGTGCGTGCTCGCGGGAGGCGTATCAGCCCAGGTTCCGTTCAGCAGTACCGGACAGGTGTTTGCTGTGATAAAAAACACCAATGAACTGCATATTTTCACCGTGCAGGCGGGTTATAACAGTTCGACTACCATTCCGGTGGGGCCACTTCCGGCTGGCGGACTGGATGCTTTGGGCTTCCGGCGTACGGATCGTTTTCTGTATGGTATTGGTCGCAGCGACAATCACCTGTACCGGATCGGTCAGGGGGCTGTTTTCGCCGATCTGGGTGCGACAGGCCTCGACAACAACCTGCGGTATCTGGCGGGTGATGTTACACCCGATGGCAGGTATCTGCTGGCGGTGGGCTCTACGGTACTCGGTAATGTTGTCCAGCTTGTACGCATAGATTTGACTGATCCGGCATTTGGGGTATCGGTGACGCAGCTTTCCGGGGTTGGTCACCTGAGTGATCTGGCTATAGAGCCTTCTACCGGACAGATTTACGGTTATGACGTTCAGTTCAGTCGCCTGATTCGCATCAATCCGGCCAATAATTCGGTCACATCCTTTGGTATTACTGGTCCGGGGCACCTGATGCAGGGTGTATATTTCGACGCTTTTGGCGAATTGTACGCTGTAGGCAGTACGCTTTACGGGGTTGTTCAGGGGTTTTTCAGTTATGACCGGAGTACCGGTATAGAGAAAAGGATGGCTACGGGAGCGCTGGCAGACATTTCCGATCTGGCATCAGCCCCCTGGTCTGTTGAGTTGAGCAATACGGCCGAGCCTTCGGTAGTATTGCCCTGCACCGATGTGCTTTTTAACTACACGCTGGTGAACAGTACGGGAGAAACTCTGCAAAATATGCTGTTTTCGCACCCGCTGCCACCCGGTTTCACCGTAAAAAATGTACAGTTCAACTCCTTTGGTGGTGTATTGGATACCGTTACTGTGCCCGGAACCATGCGCATGCAGCTGAATAACGTAACACCCGGGGAGAAAAATCTGGTAGTGAAGGTCAACGTGGGCGACATACCCAAATCCAAATACAACAGTCAGGCCGTACTGGAGGGATTGCCCGAAGAGTACGGCAAAAGCTTGCTGTCTGACTGTGTAAAAGAGGCGGGTTTTGAAGACAGCACTGCTTTCTTCGTGAACAGGTTTGAGGAGGATACGCTGTCGAATCTGTGGTTTGTATGTCATGGTGAAACTATTTCGCTGGATGCCACTGATTTTGGCGGAAGTGTAGCCTGGAGCAACGGAACCGTTTCGCAGTCGGTCAGTGTGGGTGCGGGCGGACTGTTTACGTTCAAGGCAGCTACTGCGTGTGAAGAGGTATTTGTGCGGCACGATGTGACTTCGGCATCCTGTCCGTACACTATTTCAGTGCTGCACACCTTTGAGCCGGACACTATTTTCGCCTGTTCCGACGTAGCCTTTCGGTTTGCCGTGCGGAATGAATCCGGTGAACCCCGTTTCAACGTGAGTTTGTGTGATACCCTGCCGGAGGGTTTTGTCTTCGGTTCGGTAAGCCGCAATCCGTTCGGGGGCGTTGTCACCAATGCGGGCAGGGTGTTTTGCATAGACCAGATGGACCTCCCGGTGGGTACCGACACGGTTATCGTTATGGTTCATGCGGAGAACATCAATCCGGGTATCTATTCCAACAGGGCGTTTTTGAACAACCTGCCCATTGTAATGGGGCCTTACAGGCAGTCAGACAATCCGTTTACATTTCCTGTTGACAGCAGTCGGCTGGTAGTAAAGGGAACGTTGTCCGATTCAGTGTATCTGGAGGCGCTTTTGTGTCCGGAATCGCCGGTAGTACTCGATGCCGGAGCTTACGGCGAGACATTTGAGTGGGATAACGGAACCAAAGAGGCGGCACTGACAGTCAGCCAGACGGGTACCTACTACACCCGTATATTTGACGGCTGCGAACCGGCCTGGCTGATCTGGGAGGTATCTTCGGCGCCCGGAGTTTCCCTGGAACATACAGGTACCTACCGGATACATCAGGGAGAGGAAGTACAGCTTAATCCGGTATGGGATGGCAGTGGAATGCCCGTTACGTTTAACTGGGACGATCCCCGGGGATCATCCCTGAGTTGTCTGGATTGTACCGATCCGGTGGCTTCACCGCTGCACACTACCGATTACGTCCTGAAGGCAGAGAACGGGTATTGTTCCGATTCTGTTCGGATACGGGTAGAAGTGGATGAAACCCGGCGGATATATGTTCCGAATATATTTTCACCCAACGACGACGGGGAAAACGATTTTTACAGCCTCGAGAGTCCTGACGAGGCAATCATCCGGCAGTGGCAGGTATTTGACCGGTGGGGCAGTGTGGTATTTGAGGTGAGAGACCAGGCACTGTACGCGGGCACGCCTGCGTGGGATGGCAGGTTTGGCGGTAAATCACTGCCGGAGGGCGTTTATACCTGGGTTGCTCGGTTGGAGTTTATTGATAAAACCACCACACTGTTCAGTGGTGATGTGATGCTTATACGCTAGCATATTCCGTCGTTGGCTGTCTGGTTCATGGTGCAGTAAAAATACGGGAAATGACCTCTTTTTTTCTGGCTTTTGACACCGGAATCCTGCTGTCTCCGATAATGAGCGTATCATCCTCGAATTGCCTTACGCGCGGGATACTTACGATATACGATTTGTGGACCCTGTAAAAGTGCGTATCGGGCAGTATCAACTCCATATTATTCATAC
>JBEGNB010000414.1:0-7838 GCA_041182785.1 Bacteroidota bacterium | reverse complement strand
CGGCCGGACGTCAGTGGCGGTATTTTGCAAAATGGGCATCAAACTGCGCGAGTCAACCGGCTTGCCTGCGGGAATCTGCGATGGCCAGTTGTAAAAGCCAAACATTTCAAGAATAGTGGCGAACAGGTCGGCAGTGTTTACTAGGGCTTCACTCATTCGTCCCGGGTTGTTTACGGATGGCCCTGAAATCAGGAACGGAATACGTACACCGTACTGGTAAATAGTGCCTTTCGCCCGTGCGGTATTCACCATTTGCGCAGTTCGTTTGGTATTTCCGTTATCGCCCATAAAAATAAAATCGGTGCTGTCGAGCTTGCCTTGTACTTGCAGGGTATCGAGCAAGCGGCCAATTTCATGATCCATTGCTTCCATCAGGGCCTTGAAATACTCTTTGGGTCGTTGATTGATATCCTGGTTGGTACCCGTCAGTGTGGTATTGGAGTACATACCTGGTGGTGGCAGGTGCAGTGGTTCGTGCGGTGCGTTGAAAGCGAGCCACAGAAAAAACGGTTTCCCCGGATTACTTTTGGTCCATGCGATGGCATCATTTGCCGTTTCTGTGGTGGCATAAGTGGTTACGCTGGCCGATACTCCGTTGGTGACCTTGGTCCAGTTGGTATAGCTGGTCAGTTGTCCGATAAAATTGCCTGCAAAATGATCATATCCCATAATATTCGGATTCATCAGATTGGAGACCGGCATGGCATTCTGGAGGTGCCATTTCCCGATATTGGCCTTTGCAATACCGTTTGGTTTGAACAGATTGAGCATCCGTGGAATAGTCATCTCGTTAATATTCAACGGATTGGATCCGCCCATGCCACCGACTATACCGCCGACGCCTGTCCGGAAGCTGTATCGCCCTGTCAGAATGCCGGCCCGGGTGGCTGAGCAAACCGGATTCGACCAGGCATTGGTGAACCGCACACTTTTGGGCAACAGCCTGCGCAGGTTGGGCATCACTGCTGTATCCTGATGATCTTCGTAGAACCCGAGGTAATCGGAGCCGAGATCATCGGCGATGATGAGTACGACGTTGCGTTGTGCCTGTACACTGGCAGAGAGGCACAGTATGAATAATAGCTTCAAGAGATTTTTCATGTGTTGTATGTGTTTATCCCTTAGACGTTATTCAGGGGTAAAACCTGCGGGAGTGCGCGATAATTATTCCTGAAATGATGCTAAATATTCAATCAGTGGCATTTTCCCGAATTCCCCCTTACCTTTACCCGTCATAAGAATCTTTCCGAAGTGAGACATATCCCACCCATTATTCCGCTTCTTCTCCTGCTCGTTGCTATCGGTTGCAGAAGAGAAGAAAACAATACAAAAGGCCAGTTTTACGCCGTTTCTGTCCGTTCAGGTGACAAGTTCCTGTACCTGACTGATCCCGCTCTGAACAAAGACATTGACCCGGCACAGCCGCTGCGGATTGAATTCAATCTGCCTCCGGATCCCGCGACACTCAGCGGAACGGTTCGTTTGCTGAAAGATCAGACGGAGTCGCCCGTTTCAATTACCATGGAACAGGAAAAGGTGGCTGTAATTGTGCCGGAATCCCCGATGGAATACGCCGCCTCCTACACTATCAGTATTTCGGACGCTCTGAAAAGCACCGATGGTCGCGACTGTACGCCGTTTTCTGCCGGATTTACCACCAAAACAGGTTTGCTGCAGGTGGATTCCGTTATTTCAAGCGGCGTGGCACTGACCGCAAATCCGCCGGCACAGAATATTGACCGCAATTTTTCTGCCCGGATATATTTTAACCAGCCGCTCGACCCGGCCACCGTCAATACGACCAATGTAAAGTTGTACCGTACCAATGACTTTGCTGGTATTCAGGTAGGACTGGAGCAGAACAACCGGGTAATGACCGTGCGTGCGGATCAGCCACTGCGGGATTTCGAGGCATACACCATATATGTATCGCCGCTGGTGCAGGGGCTGGGCGGGTACAGGATGCAGCAGTTTTCCCGGGTGTTTTACACGGCTGTTGACCCTACTCCCAAGTTTCCGGTTATATCTGACGAAGCATTGCTTGATCTCGTACAGGAGAAAACATTCAGGTACTTCTGGGATTTTGGCCATCCGGTGAGCGGTATGGCGCGCGAGCGCAACTCATCCGGCGACGTAGTGACCTCCGGAGGAACCGGCTTCGGGCTGATGGCGATGATTGCGGGTATCGAGCGCGGTTTCATCACCCGTACCGAGGGTGTGCAGCGCTGGAAAAAAGTGGTCGGATTCCTGAAAAATACAGCCCAGCGCTACCACGGTGCCTGGCCACACTGGCTGAATGGTTCCTCTGGCGTGACCATACCTTTCAGTACCAAAGACAATGGCGCCGATTTGGTGGAGACCTCCTACCTCGTGCAGGGACTTCTCACCGTGCGGCAGTACCTCAATCCGGCAGATCCGGAAGAGGCGGCACTGCAGCAGGATATCCAGCAACTGTGGGAGGAGGTGGAGTGGGACTGGTTCACCCGGGGCGGACAGCAGGTGCTCTACTGGCACTGGTCGCCCAATTACAACTGGGACATGAATTTCCAGATCAGGGGATATAACGAATGCCTGATTACCTATTTCCTGGCAGCCTGTTCGCCCACACACGCCATTCCTACATCCGTATATCATCAGGGCTGGGCCAGAAATGGCCAGATTCGCAACAATAACTCCTATTACGGATACACCCTGCCACTCGGATACGCTTACGGAGGTCCGCTGTTCTTTGCACACTATTCCTTTCTTGGCCTTGATCCGAGGAATCTGAAGGATACCTATGCCGATTACTGGACACAGAACAGGAATCATACCCTGATCAACAGGGCCTATTGTGTAGCCAACCCGCTGAAAAAAATTGGCTACAGCGAGCAGTGCTGGGGACTCACTGCCAGCGATAATCAGCAGGGGTACAATGCACATGCCCCCGATAATGACCTGGGCGTAATATCCCCGACGGCAGCACTGAGTTCATTCCCGTACACTCCTGCGGAGTCCATGGAGGCGCTGAAGTTTTTCTACTATCAGATAGGAGACCGCCTCTGGGGGCAGTATGGCTTTTATGATGCATTCAATCCGACCGTGGGCTGGTATGCCGATTCCTTCCTGGCCATTGACCAGGGGCCCATCGTTGTCATGATTGAAAACCACCGCACCGGAAAACTCTGGCAACTATTCATGAGCGCACCGGAAGTATCGGTGGGTGCCGCGAAACTCGGATTCACTTTTTGATCATATAATCTGTTGAAAATGAAACACCTGTTAACTTTCGCTATTTTCCTGTCGGGATTTCTGGCGCAGGCGTACGCTCAGGACAGAGACGCCTTCGTAGAGAAATTGCTCGGACAGATGACCCTGGATGAAAAGATTGGTCAGATGACCCTTTTCACTTCCGACTGGGACGTGACGGGTCCGTCGCTCCGCCCCCAGTACAAAGACGATATCAAATCCGGCAGGGTAGGTGCTGTATTCAATGCCTATACGGCAAAGTACACGCGTGAACTGCAGCGTATCGCCGTTGAAAATACTCGTCTGAAAATACCGCTCCTGTTCGGTTATGATGTCATTCACGGGCATCAGACGATTTTCCCCATTTCACTGGGCGAATCGTGCAGCTGGGATCTGCAGGAAATAGAGGCATCTGCCCGTATCGCAGCCGAGGAGGCCTCTGCACAGGGGCTTCACTGGACCTACGCTCCCATGGTGGACATCGCCCGCGACCCCCGCTGGGGACGAATTTCCGAGGGTGCCGGGGAGGATACTTACCTGGGTTCGCTCATAGGCGCAGCGCGCGTGCGCGGATTCCAGGGAAAGAGCCTGAAAGACAACAATACGCTGGCTGCCTGTGTGAAACACTATGCCGTATATGGGGCTGCCCAGGCTGGCCGCGACTACCATACCGTGGATATCTCCCGCCAGACACTGTACAATACCTATCTGCCGCCTTTCAAGGCCTGTGTGGATGCGGGTGTGGCCACGGTAATGACTTCCTTCAATGAATTTGAGGGCATACCTGCTACCGGAAACTCGTATCTGATTGAAGACGTCCTTCGCAAAGACCTGAAATTCAAGGGCTTTGTTGTAACTGACTACACCTCCATCAACGAGATGGTACCGCATGGCTATTCCAGAGATGACAAACAGGCCGGAGAGCAGGCACTCAATGCCGGTGTGGATATGGATATGCAGGGTGGTGTTTTTATGAACAATACCAGAAAGTCGCTGGAAGAGGGCAAAGTGACCGAAAAAGATATTGACGATGCCGTTCGTCGTATCCTGAAAACCAAGTATGACCTCGGTCTGTTTGAGGATCCTTACAAATACTGCGATGAGGAGCGAGAAAAACGCGTGGTCATGTCGCAGGCGAACCTCGATGCGGCCCGTCGTGTAGCCCGCAAGTCCATTGTGCTGCTGAAAAACGACAAGGAGACACTTCCCCTGAAAAAAACGCAGAAAATTGCCCTGATCGGTCCGTTTGCCAACGACAAACGCAGCCTGATTGGTTCCTGGTCGGCAGCTGGCGACTGGACGAAGGCGCGTCCGCTGTTGCCGGCCATGCAGGAGTATGCTCCCGGCAAGATCACGTATTCAAAAGGCTGCAATATCAGCGATGACTCGCTGCAGTACTTCAGTCTGGCACTCAAGGCTGCCCAGGAATCAGACGTGGTGGTGCTGTGTCTGGGCGAGCAATGGGATATGTCGGGAGAGGCTGCCAGCCGCGCCAGACTCGGTCTGCCGGGCATCCAGCAACAGTTGTTCGATCGCATACAGATGCTGGGCAAGCCCGTGGTGGTAGTGCTGATGAATGGTCGTCCGCTCTGTATCCCGGAGATTGACGCCAAAGCCGCCGCGGTGGTCGAAACCTGGTATCTGGGTACTATGGCCGGCCCGGCTATTGCCGACGTGCTGTACGGCGAATACAATCCGGGCGGGAAACTGACCGTCACCTTCCCGCGTATGGAGGGGCAGATTCCGATTTTCTACAACATGAAAAATACGGGTCGCCCGTTTGATGCCAATAACAAATACACGTCCAAGTATCTGGATGCTCCGAACGATCCGCTGTATCCTTTTGGTTTCGGGTTGAGCTATACCTCCTTTGCCTACTCTCCGGTCACACTCGATAAAACAGAGGTGAAAGCCGGAGGCAAGGTGCAGGCTTCCGTAACCGTCACCAACACTGGTAAATATACCGGTGAGGAAACCGTTCAGTTGTACATCAGGGATATGGTGGGCAGCATGACCCGTCCGGTGAAAGAACTCAAGGGTTTCAGAAAAATTACCCTGAAGCCGGGGGAAAAGCAGACCGTCACTTTTGATATAGACGAAAGTATGCTGGCCTTTTACAACCACGAACTGGAGTTCAAGGCAGAGCCGGGGACATTTCAGGTGATGATAGGTGGTAATTCGGCTCAGACAAGCAGCGCTACTTTTGAACTTCAATAGTTTGTCCATGGTAATCATGGAGTGGAGCGACTGGAATGAGTAAAATCGGGTGGTGTTCAACCGAAGAGAGTTAAAACCGCAGAGTTACGCAGAGTACGGCGCAGAGTTACGCAGAGTACAATTCTCTGCGCAACTCTGCGATTACCTCTGCGCAACTCTGCGGTTATAAAAAAATGCTGGTCGGGAGGCTGACTATTTCAGTCTCCCGTCAAAGTTTATTAGGATAATGTTAACTGCATACTGACGAAAATCATATTCCAGAGAAAATAATTTGCTATTGTAACTCCTACCTTTGCCCGAGCATCTGCTACTGCAATCAGAGGGAATAATCACCTGATTGGCAATGGCTTTCAGTTCTTTACCATCCAAACTTGTATGAAGCTATTCTACAAATTGCTCGCGGTGTACATCGCGGGCCTGCTCAGTTTCAACCTGCAGGCACAAGACATTCGTGTCGGCGGTGTTGTTACAGATGAGGTCAGCGGTCAGCCACTGGTGGGCGTGACAATCGCTGTGGTTGGTGCCAGCAAGGGCACTGTAACCGATTTCAACGGTAAATATACCCTTAATGCCAGTCAGACAGACCGGCAACTTCGTTTCTCCTACACGGGCTACAACTCCGTGACGGTAGATATCAACGGACGTACGGAGATTAACGTTGCACTCGGTGAAGACAACGACGTGCTTAAAGAGGTGGTGGTGGTTGGCTATGGTACGCAACGCAAGAGCGACCTTACCGGCTCCGTGTCTTCCCTCCGGGGCCGTGATCTCACAAAGATTCCCAACAGTTCGGCCGAGCAGGCCCTGCAGGGCAAGGTGGCCGGTGTTCAGGTGTCCAGCACTTCCGGCGCTCCGGGCTCCACGCCTGTTATACGCGTGCGCGGAGTGGGTACTTTCAACAATGCCTCGCCTATTTTTGTGGTTGACGGGGTTATCCTTGACAATATCTCCTTCCTGAACTCGGCAGATATTGAATCCATGGAGGTGCTGAAAGATGCCTCTGCGACGGCTATTTACGGGTCACGCGGCGCCAACGGTGTTATCATTATCACTACCAAAATCGGCCGCTCCGGTGATTCCAGACCGGTGTACAGCTTCTCGGCAGAGTATGGCGTACAGCACCTGGCCAAAAAGATAGACCTGCTGAGCGGTAAAGAATTCGGGGCTTATGTGAATGATATTTCCACGGGCACCTACAATAACCTGGATGCATTGCCCAATACCGACTGGCAGGATCAGATTTTCCGGAATGCTCCGATGGGTAACTACCAGTTTTCCATGTCGGGCGCCTCGGAGAAGCAGCAGTACTACCTGGGTATCGGTATCTTTAACCAGCAGGGTATCATTGAAAAGTCGGATTTCAACCGTCTGACAGTGAAAATGAACAACACCTACAAGTTGTCAAAATCGGTGCGCATCGGCAACAACCTGACCATCGCGCCGTATCAGCAGTCCAATGCGCCCAACGTGACATACGCTGCCTACCGCGCGCAACCGGTTATCAATCCGTTCAATCCGGATGGTTCGTACGCTGAGGTGCCGGGTGTAGGTAATCCGCTGGCAGATATCGCCTATACCAACAACAGCAGCCGGGGCGTCCGCTCCGTCGGCAATATGTTCGGTGAGGTGGATATTCTGAAAAACCTCACGTTCAGGTCTTCTTTTGGTATTGATTTCGGTTACGCCGAATCCCGTGCTTTTACCCCCGTATTTTACGTTTCTCCCCAACAGCTGAATGAACGCAACGACCTGAATATCGGCAACTTCCGCAACTCCAACTGGCTTTGGGAAAACACCCTGAACTACAGTTTTGACCGTGGCGAGCAGCACCATTTCGATATGGTGGCCGGTTATACCATGCAACAGCTGCGTTCACGCATTTTCACGGTTGCGGGCGAGAATATCATCAGCGAGGAAGAGAATCTGTGGTATATCAATGGCAATAACATTAACCCGAACAGCGTTTTCCACGGCGTGGATCCCAACCAGAATTACTCGCTGCTGTCGTACCTGTTCAGAGCCAACTATACCTGTAAAAACAGGTACCTGTTCACGGCTACCTTCCGCCGCGACGGCTCCTCCAAATTTATAGCGAAGAACCGGTGGGGTAACTTCCCGTCGCTTGCTGCCGGCTGGAATATAGCAGAAGAGGACTTTATGGATCGCTTCAAGGCCATCAATACGCTTAAACTGCGCGCCAGCTGGGGACAGATCGGTAACGAGAAAATCAGTTATCTCGATCAGTATGCCCTGATTATCAACGGCGCCAATGCTGTTTTCGGTACCAGTGAAGCCACCATACCGGGTTCCACTTTCGGTAAAAACGGTAATCCGGATATTCGCTGGGAAACCACCACTCAAACCGACGTGGGACTTGACATCGGTCTTTTTGA
>JBEGNB010000413.1:0-9669 GCA_041182785.1 Bacteroidota bacterium | reverse complement strand
AGGCTGTCGGAGGCAAAATACAGCGTTTGCCCATCGGGATGCAGGAACGGGGCGATTACCCTGCCGCCTGCATTGATCTGTTCAGGCAGCTTTTCCGGTTTCGACCATTTTCCGCCTTGCTGGCGATTGGTTTGCCACAGCGATATACGGGAACCATCGCGGCTGCTTGCCTTACAGAAGATAATTGTTTTATTATCAGCCCCAATCGTTGGTTGAGCCTCCCAGTCGGGCGAATTAATGGCACTGCTGAAGGGTGTCGGTTTGGACCACGCTCCATTTTTCAATTGCGACCAGTACAGGTCACAACTCCCCTGTGAACCATCGTTTTCCCGGTTGCAGGCTGTAAAAACAAGCCATGAGCCATCAGGACTGATAGCCTGGGCGCCTTCATTCTGTGGCGTATTAACCCCGTCAATGGGGACAGCCGTTTCCCATTTTCCGTTATTGAAAGTACTGCTGTAAAAATTTTCATCAAGGCCCACCCTGCGCGTAAAAATCATGGTGGATCCATCGGCCGTCAGAGAGGGGAAGTACTCCATCTTGTCAGTATTGATACCAGGCCCCAGCGATACCGGATTGAAGGGTACCGGATTTTTGATGGCTCTGGAAGCAAACTGGGCTCTTTCCAGCAATTTTTTGGCAGCTTTTATTTTACCCGGATTAATCGGATTGCTGTTCAGATAGCTGGTTGCATGCCGTGCGCAATCGTCGTACATATCCAGATCCCATTCCACCTCGGCGAGAATAAGGAATGCCAGCGGACGAAAAGTTGAATCCAGTTCGATGGCATTCAGAAATTCCTCCCTTGCCTTAAAAAAATCTCTTCCACTTCTGTATGTGTCGGCAAGAGCCAGCCTGGCCTCGATAAACAGGGGATCTGCCCTGACTGCCTTTTCAAAAAATCCTTGAGCAACAGCCGTGCCGGACGGGCCGAATGAGGCCTCTCTCATACCTTCTCGGTATGCGGAAAGCGCTCTGTCGTTGGTAGTACCGGTCGTGTTGAATTTCTGGGCATTTACCAGAAGTGGAAGCATCAGAAACAGAAGTGTACGCATGGCTGACTGAGTTGAGAAGTACGGAGCACTTGTGTTAAATATAAGTAAAGTAATCTTGAATGCAATTTTTGGCACGGGATTAGCAATACCTTTGTGGCTTCATACAATAGAAATGGTTTAGTAAAAAAGCCCGGAGCGGCAAGCGCACCGGGCTTTTCTTTTTGGCCCATCACCGCTAGCGTATCAGGGTCAGGTTACCTGACTGTGATTTTTCCACGCCATTACACCTGTATCGGAGTCTGTAGAGATAAACACCCTGATTCACAGTTTGTCCGTTTGCCGTACCATCCCAGGTATCAAACGGGTTCTGTGCGTTGAAAAGGCGTCCACCCCAACGATCAAATACTTCAAGAGAAATAAAATCATTAACGATGAAGGGGTTGCTTATTCCAAACCTGTCGTTCAGGTTCTCTGTCCCACCGGGAGTAAAGGCATTGGGCAGAAAAACATTCTCGCAATCGAGTGTTTTGGGGTCAATTGCCCTTACATAGATAGAGTCAACAGCAAGGCAACCATCGGAATACTCAATTTCAACCGAATAATAGGTGGAATCCAGCGGTGTTATCACCGGAGTCCGGGAGTTCGGATCCGATACTCCTGTAGAAGGAATCCAGGTGTAGCTGTCGGCACAGAAATCTGACAATGAGATTTGTACAGAATTACCCAGATATACAACAGTATCCCTGTTTAGAATCTGGTCGGGCTTCCGGTAATATCTGGCCAGGTCCTCCTCGGTAAATGCCCTGCTGTGGAATCTGAGTTCATCAAACATACCCTTGTACGGTATGTCAAGCGGACAAACAGGCTCCCCTACCCTGAGTGGAGAAGTATTGGTCAGATTAATACGCGCTTTGGAATTCCTTGAATCTCTCAGTGTTCCGTTTACGAACAGAGAGAAGTTCAGGTTGCTTCTTGTGAGCGTGATGTACTGCCAGCACGGGTTATTATCCAGTTTGGCATTCAGTGTTACAAACAGGGTATCATTTTCGCTGATACCGGCGGAAATACGGTTGAACTTGGGCACATAGCGAACCCAGAAAGACCGGGAAAGATTGCAGGTGTCCTGCTTGGCCATAATCACCTGAGAGTTCACCTGATTCTGACCGTCCGGTGGACGGATATAAAAACTGATGGTGAAGTCACTGGTGGTGAAAATATCGGAGAGAGGGCCGACGAGATTCAAGGCATCGTTATTATCAGCGAAGCGAATGGCAGAGTCTAGAATACCGCAATCACAGCCGATATTACCCTTTAAAGCGGCTGCTGAGCCGTTACCACTGTCGTCAACGCCGTTACAGTTGTCAAACGAAAAATATGCCTCCAGTTTATCGTTAACCGCCTGGCCCGAGGCTCCTGCAGTTACTGATATGGTGAAAAACAGGAAGAAAAACAATCGCATCTGATTCATGTTAGTAGTGAGTTATGATTTCATCCGGGAGTAGGCAGCACTTGTCTCCTGCCACTGCCGTACCGACTGGAACGTAACCTCCATATTAAACGATTTTTTGGTGGAATTGATATGACACATTCCGATAAAATGCACATTTAAACCGGCTGAAAATGCACCAGATCGGCGAACTGCTGCACCCGTTTGTGTATCATGGAGGAATTCAGCCCCTTCAGTCGTTCAATACTGAACTTCTCCACGCAGAACGATGCCATGGCTGAGCCATAAATTACGGCACGTTTCAGGTTCTGGAATGACAGATCGTCGGTATGTGCAAGCCAACCAATAAATCCTCCTGCAAAGGTATCGCCAGCTCCGGTAGGATCAACTACCTCTGCCAGCGGGAGTGCCGGCGCGAAGAATATCTCTCCCTTGTGAAACAGAAGCGCTCCGTGCTCCCCCTTTTTAATAATGAGTGTTTTGGGACCCATCTTATGAATCACACCGGCAGCCTTCAGCAATGAGTGCTCTCCCGATAACTGGCGGGCCTCCTCATCATTCACTGTGAGTACATCCGTTTTTTTGATTACCTTCTTGAGGTCTTCCAGGGCATTGTCCATCCAGAAATTCATCGTATCCAGTACCACCAGCTTCGGACGTTTAGGCAGTTGTTTCAATACCCTCATCTGTATTTCAGGTACCAGATTTCCCAGCATGAGATACTCCGAATTTTTAAACTGCGGCGGAATCACCGGGTCGAAATTTGCAAGCACATTCAACTGGGTATCCAGTGTATCGCGTCCAACCATATCCTTGTGATACCGACCCGACCAGAAAAATGATTTTTCACCTTCCTTTATCTGTAAACCAGCCAGATCCGCACCCCGCTTCCTGAGATAGTCGAGTGTTTCCTGAGGAAAGTCATCCCCCACTACCGAAACGATACGAACCGGTTTTACAAAATAGGTAGCCGCCAGAGAGATATAGGTACACGCGCCTCCAATTACATTGTTCGCCCGTCCGGAGGGTGTTTCAATATCATCGAAGGCAACAGTGCCGACAGAAAGAATGCTCATAATGCTCGTTTTTTTACTGTTTTTGGCTGGTTTCAGGGCATTTTCCCGAAGACCAATTTTTTTTGAAAAAAATTCTTCCGCAAAGGTTGTAAAATTTAATGACCCATCATATCTTTGCGTCCGCTTTTGAGAAATAAACATTCTCAACAAAAAAGCTCCCTTAGCTCAGTCGGTTAGAGCGGCGGACTGTTAATCCGTAGGTCCAAGGTTCAAGTCCTTGAGGGAGCGCAAAACAAAGCGCAATTGTCTGGTGATCAGGTGATTGCGCTTTTTCTTTTTTACCATGATTTATTTTTCAGCAGAAGTAAAAAACGCCCTGGGCAACAAGCAGCCGATTGTAGCGCTCGAAAGTACCATCATCGCTCACGGCATGCCCTATCCGCGCAACGTGGAAACAGCCATGCTGGTGGAAGAAACGATCCGAAGCCGGGGTGCCATCCCTGCCACCTGTGCTATCATAGGGGGCAAGCTGTGTGCTGGCCTTACGAGCGACGAGCTGGAACTTGTAGGAAAGGAAGGTGCCGCTATTCCGAAGGCGAGCCGGCGTGATCTCCCCTATCTGGTCAGTAAAGGCCTTCACGGTGCAACTACGGTAGCTTCCACCATGATTATAGCCCGAATGGCCGGTATTCGCATCTTCGCCACCGGCGGAATAGGGGGTGTTCACCGTGGCGCAACCGATACCATGGATATCTCGGCTGATCTTCAGGAGCTGGCACAAACACCCGTTGCGGTTGTCAGTGCCGGGGCCAAGAGCATCCTTGATCTGGGCCTCACCCTCGAATATCTTGAAACACACGGTGTGCCGGTTATCGGCTTCGGCACCAGCGAATTTCCGGCTTTTTACACCCGTAAAAGTGGTTTCGGGGTTGATTATCGCCTCGATACACCCGGGGAAATTGCCAGCCTCCTTAAAGTCAAATGGGAAATGGGTCTTGAAGGGGGCGCTGTCATCGCCAACCCGATTCCGGAAGAATTCCAGATGGACGCCACCCTGATAGAAAATACAATCAGAGAAGCAGTACTGGAGGCTGAACGCACGGGAATCAGGGGAAAGCGTATCACACCTTTCCTGCTGGCCAGAATTGAAGAACTTACAGACGGAAAGAGTCTGGAATCGAACATTCGTCTTGTACTGAACAATGCCGGCCTGGCCGCCGATATCAGCCGTTCACTGTGTGATAAATAAAAAATCCCGGGTTCTCTCTGTTTGAAGAACCCGGGATTATAAAATACAGCCGTAGTATCGGCTAGCGATTAACCTTCTGTTTCAATCGTTTCCTGCGGCTGATCGCGGAACGGGCGACCCGATCCTGTTACCTGCAGGTGTTCGTACTTGCGCATACCCGTTCCCGCAGGAATCTTCTTGCCCACGATAACGTTCTCCTTCAGGCCCATCAGCATATCCTTCTTGGCAGCGATAGCGGCCGTGCTGAGCACCTTGGTGGTTTCCTGGAACGAAGCAGCAGAAATCCATGACTCTGTACCCAGAGAAGCCTTCGTAATACCAAGCAACATCGGAATAGCTGTCGCCGGGACGGCATCGCGGTATTCGACCAGTTTCTTGTCGTTGCGCTTCAGGAAAGAGTTCTCCTCGCGGATCTGACGAAGTGTTACCAGTGCACCGGGTTTCAGTTTGGAACTGTCTCCCGCGTCGAGTACATACTTCTTGTCGTAGATCCAGTCGTTGTAATCCACAAACTCATTGCGATCAACCGGTTCTCCTTCGAGGAAGTGCGTATCACCGGCATCCACGATTTCAACACGGCGCAGCATCTGGCGTACAATCACCTCGATGTGCTTGTCGTTAATGTTGATACCCTGTGAGCGATATACCTCCTGAACACCATTTACGAGGTAGAACGAAGCGGCGAACGGACCTTTTACAGAAAGGATATCCTTTACTGAAATTGTTCCTTCCGTCAGGGCTGTACCTGCGCGCACGAAGTCTTCGTTCTGTACGAGAATGTGCTTGGTCAGCGGAATCAGGTATTTGCACTCCTGACCATCCTTGGCGCGAATGAATGCTTCGCGGTTACCACGCTTGATAGCGCCGAAAGTGATCACACCATCGAGTTCGGCAACGATAGCCGGGTTAGACGGGTTGCGTGCCTCGAAAAGTTCGGTTACACGCGGCAGACCACCCGTGATGTCGGCAATCTTTCCGAGCTTGCGCGGAATCTTCACGAGTTGCTGACCAGATTTCACTTCCTGGTTATCTTCAACGGATATATAGGCACCTACCGGCAGCGAGTATGTTTTCAACTCTTCACCGGTACGGGCATCCAGCACCGACATGGAAGGAATCTTCTTCTTGTTCTTGCTCTCGATAACAATCTTCTCGGCAAAACCGGTCTGATCATCGCGCTCGAAGCGGTAGTTGGTTCCTTCTTCCAGATTGTTGAAACGGACCACACCGGCGTAATCACTTACGATAACGGCGTTGAACGGATCCCATTCGCAGACCTTGTCGCCACGCTGTACCTCCTGACCATCAGTGACGAAGAGATAGGCACCGTAAGGAATATAGTTGCTGGAAAGAACACGGTTGTTCTTCGGATCAATTACGCGTATTTCACCTGTACGGGAAACAACCACTCTGACGGCTTTGCCTTCGCTGTCGGTACCGTCAACTGTACGAATAGTATCGAACTCGACTTTACCGCTGCTACGCACTGTCAGGCTGTTTTCAGTCTGTGAGAGCATAGCCGTACCGCCTGTGTGGAAGGTACGAAGTGTAAGCTGAGTGCCCGGCTCACCGATTGACTGTGCCGCGATAATACCAACGGCATCGCCCATCTCGGCCACACGGCCTGTTGCAAGGTTCTTGCCGTAGCATTTGCCACAGACCCCGTGACGGCTTTCGCAGGTGAGTACCGAACGAATTGAAACCATCTCGATGTCAGCGGTTTCTACTGCGGCTGCAACTGCATCACTGATATATTCACCGGCTGCGACGATCAGTTCGTCTGTTTCCGGATTGTACACATCGTGCAAGCTGTATCGGCCTTTGATACGGTCTTTCAGGCTAACGATAATCTTGTCGCCCTCTTTGAAAGCTGTTGTATCAATACCGCGCAGCGTGTTACAGTCAACTTCACGTACTACTACGTCCTGAGATACGTCAACCAGACGGCGTGTGAGGTAACCCGCATCGGCCGTTTTAAGAGCCGTATCGGCCAGACCCTTGCGCGCACCGTGCGTGGAGATGAAGAACTCCTGAACCGATAGTCCCTCAAGGAAGTTGGAGAGAATCGGGTTCTCGATAATTGCACCACCGGTATCGCCGGATTTACGCGGCTTGGCCATCAGTCCGCGAAGACCGCACAGCTGCTTGATCTGCTGTTTGGAACCACGCGCACCGGAATCAAGCATCATGAACACAGAGTTAAAGCCCTGCTTGTGGCTGCTGAGTTCGCGCATCAGCTGGTCGGTGATACGGTTATCGGCGAAAGTCCACTTGTCAATGATCTGGTTGTAACGTTCGTTGTTGGTGATGAGACCCATGTTGTAGTTATCCCACACCTCATCAACTTCCGTCTGGGCAGCAACGAGTGCCTTCTTCTTCAGGTCGGGGATAATGAGATCACCGAGGTTGAACGAAAGGCCCGCTTTGAACGCCCATCCGAAGCCCAGTTCCTTGATTCCGTCGAGGAACTCGGCTGTTTTCCGGAAGCTTGTACGATTCAGAATGTCACCGATGATACCTTTCAGGTTACGCTTGGTGAGCAACTCGTTGATATAAGGTACTTCTTCTGGTACGGCCTGATTGAAGAGAACACGTCCGACAGTTGTTTTGATACGTTTAGCTGTCTTTTCACCATTTTCTTCGGAGCGAACGCGACATTCGATACCTGCGTGCAGGTCGAGCTGTCCTTCATTGTAGGCGATAATAACCTCTTCGGCGGAGTAGAAGCGGCGTCCTTCTCCTTTAACCGGGTTATCATCAATGCTTTTCCGCTCTTTGGTAAGATAGTACAGACCGAGTACCATGTCCTGAGAGGGCAGTGTAATCGGAGAACCATCCTGCGGGTTAAGCATATTGTGGCTGGAGAGCATCAGAATCTGAGCTTCCAGAATAGCAGCGTGGCTAAGCGGCACGTGCACGGCCATCTGGTCACCGTCGAAGTCGGCGTTGAATGCCGTACAAACGAGGGGGTGAAGCTGGATTGCCTTGCCTTCGATGATGCGGGGCTGGAAAGCCTGTATAGAGAGGCGGTGCAGCGTTGGAGCACGGTTGAGCATAACCGGGTGTCCGCGGAGAATATTCTCGAGAATTTCCCAGATAACCTGATCCTTGCGGTCAACGAGTTTTTTTGCCGATTTAACCGTTTTGACAATACCCCGCTCGATGAGTTTCCGGATAATGAACGGCTTGAAGAGTTCGGCAGCCATTGCCTTGGGGATACCACACTCGTGCAGTTTGAGCGTTGGTCCTACCACGATAACAGAACGGCCGGAGTAATCCACACGTTTACCGAGCAGGTTCTGACGGAAACGGCCTTGCTTGCCCTTCAGGATATCAGAGAGCGATTTGAGTGCGCGTCCGCCCTCAGCCTTCACGGCGTTGGACTTGCGGGAGTTGTCGAACAATGAATCAACAGCCTCCTGGAGCATACGCTTCTCGTTACGGAGAATCACCTCGGGCGCCTTGATTTCGAGCAGGCGTTTGAGGCGGTTATTGCGGATAATTACGCGGCGGTACAGGTCGTTCAGATCGGAGGATGCGAAACGGCCGCCATCGAGTGGAACGAGCGGGCGGAGTTCCGGAGGTACTACCGGAAGATACTGAATGACCGTCCATTCGGGGCGCTGTCCTGCCAGTTCGAGGCCTTCACGGAAAGCTTCCACCACGCGCAGGCGCTTGTTAGCTTCTGTTTTCTTGGCCTGGCTGCTTTCGTTGTGCGATTCGTGGCGTAACTGGGCCGACAGATCGTCGAGGTTCAGGGTGCTGAGCAGTGTGAACACAGCCTCGGCGCCCATTTTGGCTACGAATTTGTCGGGGTTCGATTCATCGAGGATATGGTTGTCCTTCGGAAGCGTATCCATGATTTCCATGTATTCCTCTTCCGTGAGGAGATCCATACGGCTGATACCTTCCTCTGCCTTGACACCGGGTTGAACAACTACATAGCGTTCGTAGTAAATAATACTCTCCAGCTTCTTGGAAGAGAGGCCGAGAATATAGCCGATTTTGTTAGGCAGACTCTTGAAGAACCAGATATGTACTACCGGAACGACGAGGCGGATATGGCCCATACGTTCGCGGCGCACCTTTTTCTCCGTTACTTCCACACCACAGCGATCGCATACGATACCTTTATATCGGATACGCTTATACTTTCCGCAGTAGCACTCATAGTCCTTTACGGGACCGAAGATACGTTCGCAGAAAAGACCGTCGCGCTCGGGTTTGTAAGAGCGATAGTTAATAGTTTCGGGCTTGAGCACTTCGCCATAGCTACGCTCAAGGATTTCATCGGGGCTAGCCAGTGCCAGCGTTATGCTGTCGAAGCCCTGATCAGTTTTATTGCTTTTCTTTTTGAAAGGCATATTGAAAAGTTCAGAAATGATCGAAATGAATCACTTTTCAGTCACTTATTCAGGAAGGAAGGGTGTGATGTCCCCTTCCTTCCCGACACAATTTTATTCAAATTTCACATCAAGTGCGAGTCCGCGAAGTTCGTGAACCAGTACATTGAACGACTCCGGAATATTTGCATCCGGCAGGTTATCGCCTTTAACAATTGACTCGTATGCTTTGGCGCGACCCTGAATATCATCCGACTTGAATGTGAGGAGCTCCTGCAGGATATTGGATGCGCCGTAGGCTTCCAGCGCCCATACCTCCATCTCACCGAAGCGCTGTCCACCGAACTGGGCCTTACCGCCGAGTGGTTGCTGCGTGATGAGCGAGTATGGACCGATAGAACGTGCGTGCATCTTGTCGTCAACCATGTGGCTCAGCTTGAGCATATAGATAATGCCTACTGTTGCTTTCTGGTGGAAGCGATCACCTGTTTCACCGTCGTGGAGGAACGTCTGTCCGAGGTCAGGCAGACCGGCTTTGGCTACCCATTCGCCAATTTCGTCGGTTTTGGCACCGTCGAAAATTGGTGTTGCGAATTTGACACCGAGGCGTTCGCCCGAC
>JBEGNB010000412.1:0-4016 GCA_041182785.1 Bacteroidota bacterium | reverse complement strand
GGCAGGTGATAGGTATGGTACCATGCCCTGACGAAGTGGTCGCTGGCGGCTTTGGATGCTGAGTAGGGTGATCTCGGGTCGTAAGGCGTTTCTTCGGTAAAAAGACCTTCATCGCCCAGAGAGCCATATACCTCATCGGTACTCACATGATAGAAACGCTTATCGGACAGGTCGTTGCCCCAGTGTTTCCTGGCAGAATTAAGCAGGTGTACTGTTCCGAGTACGTTGGTTTCGACAAAGGCAACCGGATTGGAGATCGAGCGATCTACATGGCTTTCTGCAGCCAGATGAATAACACCGTGAGGCTGGTACTGACTGAAAATACGATCGAGTGCATCCGGGTCGGTGATATCAGCCTTTTCGAACAGATAATTCGGAGCATTCTCAATATCGCGCAGATTTTCCAGGTTACCGGCATACGTGAGCAGGTCCAGATTGACAATCCGATAGTTCGGGTATTTGTTGACGAACAGTCTTACAACATGCGAACCGATGAAACCTGCGCCGCCGGTGATAATGACAGTCTTCATTTAACGACCATTTTGAAGTATTCGTAAGTGAGAGCGAGCCCTTTTTCGCGGTCGAAACGCGGTTCCCATCCGAGAATATTGCGGGCTTTGGTGATGTCCGGTTTGCGTTGCTTGGGGTCATCCACCGGGAGCGGACGGTAGTCAATGTACGCTTTGGGGTTATTTACCAGTGCGAGAATCTCGTGGGCAAACTGAAGTACGGTTATTTCGGATGGGTTACCCATATTCACCGGCAGGTGATAGTCACTCAGGAGCAGCCGATAAATACCTTCCACCAGATCATCCACATAGCAGAATGAGCGTGTCTGGGAACCGTCTCCGAATACCGTGAGGCCCTCGCCTCGAATAGCCTGCGAGAAGAAGGCCGGAAGTACACGACCGTCATTCACGCGCATGCGCGGGCCATACGTATTAAAAATACGAATAATTCGAGTGTCCACCTGGTGATAGTTTCTGTAAGCCATGGTGATAGCCTCCATGTAGCGTTTGGCCTCGTCGTACACCCCGCGTGGGCCTACCGGGTTGACATTACCCCAGTATTCTTCTGTTTGCGGGTGAACAAGCGGATCGCCATAGACTTCGGAAGTGGAGGCCACCAGAATACGCGCCTGTTTGTCCTTGGCCAGTCCGAGCAAATTGTGCGTGCCGTGAGCGCCCACCTTGAGCGTCTGGATAGGCATCTGGAGGTAGTCAATCGGGCTTGCCGGAGAGGCGAAATGGAGTATATAGTCCAGTTTGCCGGGCACGTGCACGAACTTGGTCACGTCGTGATGATAGTACTCGAAATTTTTCTCTTTGAAAAGATGTTCGATATTGGCCAGATCACCCGTGAGCAAGTTATCCATACCAATGACCGTATAACCTTCTTTGAGGAACCGGTCGCTGAGGTGAGATCCTATGAAGCCTGCAGCTCCGGTAATGAGAATTCGTTTGTTTTCCATAAAAGCATGATGGCGCGAGGCGCGAAAAAATATCCGCAAAGGTAGAACGCTTTAAAATGATATGCGCTGCTTTAGTGAAAATCATTACCTTGGACGCTCTTAAATATACAGTTTATGGCTTCCATTCTCTCCACAGTTATCGGCATCGTTTTCGTCATGCTCCTGTTCAGCATGCTTTCCTCCACCATCCTGGAACTGATTGCTGGTTACACGTCCCTGCGTGGCAAGCATCTGATCAAGGCTATTCGGGGAATGATAGGCAAGGAGGGTACGACAGAATTTATAAAACACCCTTTTTTCCGGCAACTGGCAGCCGGATCGAGTGAAAATGTAACAGATAACGGTAAAAAAGTATCACTCCCTTCCTACATATCGGCGGATACCTTCAGCTCTGTACTGCTGGACATGCTGGAGATTGACCCTTCAACCGATCTTAAAAAAACGATTGACGCTCTTCCAGAGGGTCCTCAGAAAGAACTGGCTGTGTTTCTGTATAAAAAAACCGGCGACGATCTGGCAGCGATCAAAAAGAATCTGGAAGACTGGTACGACGAGGTGATGGACAGAGTAACGGGTGCATACAAAAGACATACCCAGCGCTACCTCCTGGTGATTGGATTTGCGGTGGCGGTCATTTTTAACGTGGACATGCTGAACGTGTATGGCAATCTGAGTACCAATGCATCGCTGAGCAACCAGATAGCCGATCAGGCAGCCCTGTTTATCGGCAACACAACCAGGCCCGACTCGCTGAAACTGGACGGTGCAAACATTGATTCACTCAGTCAGCAAATTCAGTTTCTGCTCAGTGAAGACCAGATTGGCGCCCTGAAATCGCCGCTCGGACTGGGTTGGGAATGGCAGGTTAAAGAATGTTGCGTTTGTGCCTGCTGGAGCTGTGCGGGGTTCTGGCTGTTGAAACTGGCAGGCTGGATAACCACTGCCCTGGGCATATCGCTGGGTGCCACATTCTGGTTCGATGCCCTGAAAAAACTGGTCAGTATCAGGAATTCGGGGGCAGTGCCAACGGGCGGATCGAAGTAAAACAGGGTAAAAACACAAAGTAAAAAGACTGAAAGCTGCGGTGTTAGTCGTCCATCTTCGCATATTCTTCGGATAGTTGCGAAATGCCCGCGCTTTTTGTGCTACTTTTGCGCGCCATTTTCGGCAACAACTATACATGGAAGAGAAACAGAACAAGATTCAGACAATGATCGGCATGGGGCTGATCTTTTTCCTGCTTTACCTCTGGATGCAGTTTTCTGCACCACCTCCCAAGGCAGATGTACCGCAGGAGCAACCACAGACAACCCAATCGGAACAGACACCTCCACCGGCTGCAGCGGCTACCCAACCCCCGCCCGCGCCTGCGCCCGTACCCGATTCACTCAGAAATGCCCTTGCATTTGCTCAATACGGCCCATTCGCTGCTGCCGCTGCAGGTTCAGAGCAGACAGAGGTGCTGGAGAATGATCTGGTAAAAATCACATTTACCAACAAAGGAGGCCGGATAAAGGAAGTTTTTCTCAAAAAGTACGAGAAAATTAACACTGATACATCAGGAAACGATATCAAGTCTCCGTTGAGGCTACTGGAAGACGAGAAAAACCGCCTTGATCTGGAGCTGCCCGTCAACGGAGTAGCAGGAGGCAAGGTTAATACCGGCGATCTCTATTTTACCACCTCCAAAAACGGGAATACCATTGTTTTCAGAGCCGATGCCGGCAATGGCAACTACTTTGAGCAAAGCTACACACTCAGTCCCGACAACTACAAACTATCCTATCAGATCGGCGGTAATGGCATCCGCAATGTACTGTCGTCTGATCAGATTCGTATCAACTGGAGCAATTATCTCGATAAACTGGAGCGAAACCAGACGTATGAGCGGACAATGGCTTCTGTTTACTACAAAGAAGAAGGACAGTCTGCCGATTACTGCAACTGCCGGGAAGATGATGTAGCCAGTCTGGGTGATAAGCCTGTGAAGTGGTTCTCTCACAGCAATCAGTTCTTCAACACGTCTGTAGTAGCCAACGATTTCACATTTCGGGAGTTCGTAGGCGAAACCAAAGTATTCACCCCGACTGAGCCCGATCTGAAACTGCTCAAGTCAAGCGCTGTTATTCCGTTTGGCAATGGCAGTGCCAATCTGACCATTTACTCGGGTCCGAATGAATTCGACCGCCTGTATGCCGAAGGTAATTCGCTGCAGGATGTGATTCCGTTTGGAGCCAGCTTCTTTGGAGCCATCAACCGCTGGGTTATTCACCCTATTTTCGATGTGCTGGGTATGTTTGTCAGCAATCAGGGTATAGTTATCCTGATGCTCACCCTGCTGGTAAAGCTCATCGTATATCCGCTTACCTATCGCATGGTGCTCAGCCAGGCGAAAATGGCCGCACTGAAGCCCCGTATAGATGATCTGAAAAAGAAATTCGGCGACGATCAGCAGGCGATGAGTATGGAAACCATGAAGCTGTACAGCGAATTCAAGGTAAATCCGCTTGGAGGCTGTTTCCCTATTCTGCTCCAGATGCCAATC
>JBEGNB010000411.1:0-11395 GCA_041182785.1 Bacteroidota bacterium | reverse complement strand
GTCCAGGTGAATGGATCGCTGCCTTCCACCTCCCGTACGCCCATACGCACGAGCGTGCGCGTAACTTCCCCGCCACCTGCAGCGAAGTCGAGTATTTTCCCATCCATATTCAGCCGGTGGCCGTTGCGCTCCAGTAGCCGTTCGATCAGTGGCAGGTGCGGATTTTCGTAAGAATCGCCTTGTGACTGATAATAGCCTTCAGCACCATACTGGTCGTATAACGGGCGAATAGAACGGGCCATTTCACTGAATTTTCAGCCAGTACGAACCTCCGTGCCTTTCAACATCCTGAAGATTCGGATGGTTCCATATATCACTGATCATACTGGCAAGCTCCTTGTCTCCGGCGATAAACCAGGCCGGGAAAATAGTATGATAACGCTGACTATTAGCCAGCAGATTGATAGCCAGGCCGTATTGTTCTGAATAAAACCTGTCGCACATGAACTGCGGATAATCGCAGGGAATATAAATATCGTGAATATGCACGATAACACCCGGTTTCAGGAGAGGCAGTGTTTCCAGATAAAACACCGTTGAGTCCGAGTTGGGGAGCATTCTGTGAGAATTGTCAATAAAGAGAATATCACCCGGTTCCAGCTCTGTCAGCCAGGCAATATCCGCATTTTCGAAGGGTTTGCGGATAATTTCACTGGCGAGGTGATCAATTTCCGCCCGGGGATAGGGGTCAATAGAAATGATTTTCGTGTCAGGCGAGTGTTCCTTCACAGCCTTGAAAGCTACCCGGGTTGAGTTGCCAGAGCCCACTTCCACGTATCTGGCGGGTTTCGTTTCGGCAATTATTGTGTAGAGGGCCATGATGTCCAGTCCGGGAAGAAATCCGTTATTCCAGCCTGGCTTTGTATTATCCGTTTCAACAGCGGCCTGCCTTATGGCCTGCAATTCTGTAGTATATTTACCGATGCACCTCATCCAGTTGGCATAGTCTGTCCGATTGGCTTCGACAATACGCAGCAGACCGGGGTGAACGGGCAGTCCGTGGCCGTAACGGGGTTTGAAATCAACCTTGTATTCCAGGAAAAGCGTCTGGAATCGGGGGTGCAGGAATCTGGCAAGTTTACGCAGCATAATCTGTCGGAATGAAACATTAAAGAGAGAAGCCGTTGCTCCGCAAAAGTATGCAGTGCAACGGCTTCCTTATATACAAGGTGTGCGGTTAAAATTACCTCACTACCGTGACATCTCCGCGGTAGAGCAGCACTTTACCGTCGAGGAACTCCACTTCGATGATATAGACGAATACAGCGGGATTGACATACTGTCCGTTGAATTTGCCATCCCACCCGTCGGCAAGGTCGTTATTGTCGGGGTAGAAACTTTCGCGGTCGAACATCAGGTTACCCCAGCGGTCGAACACGCGCATATAGTTTACTATTTTGACCCCCCTTCCAGCATACACATTGAAGTGGTCATTTTCACCGCCAAAGCCGGGCTTGAATACGTTGGGCACATAGATATTCCTGTTGGGATCCACTTCGATGAGGATGGAACCTTCGCCTGTACAGCCGTTATCATCCACCACCTGCAGTGTAAACCGCTGATCCTTGGTGATATTAACCTTCGGATTAAGAATACCGGGGTTGCTCACGAGCTCTTCCGGATTCCAGAAGAATGTGTCTATAGCGGCACCGGATATCAGTGGCTTGAGCCTGTAAGTGGTATCACCGAGTTCGATTTCGAAGACATTGGGATCGAAAACAACTTCAATTTTAGCTGGTTCCACGACGGTGACAGTGTCTGTGAGATAGCAGCCTGTGATGTCGTAATAGGTTACGTAGTGATCGCCACCGCCAACTGTTACCGGGAAACCGGGAGAGAGCACAGCACCAAAATCAACGCTGAACTGGTACGGCCCGCCGTTACCGCCATAGATCGTATCCACTCGAAGAGTCGTTTCGTCTCCAAAGCAGGAGAGGACTGATGGCAGGTTGAATTTGCCCGTAACCGGAGGAGGATTTTGCAGGGTGTAGGTAGCACTGCTCGAGCAACCCTCGCTATCGGTTATAACTACAGTATAATCTCCAGCCGGAACATCCTCAAGAATTCTCTCGTTACCGACAGCTGTTCCGGAAGCATTGAACCACTTGTAATTTACCTGACCTGTATTACCGCCAGTTACATCAACTGCAATCATGCCATCACTATCGCCGAAGCACTTGGGGGCTTCAGTCTGGATGAGATCCTGCGAGAGAGATATCTGGGGTGGCTGACTGATAATAATATTTGAGACAACACCTGTACAGCCACTGGCGTCGGTGATTGTTGCCCTGTAGGTGCCTGCAGCGAGACTGGTAGCGGTATTGCCGGCGGTTCCATTGCTCCAGAGAACAGAATAAGGACCTCCGTTACCACCGGTTCCTGCTACAGTGGCAGTTCCGTTTGACAGACCGAAGCAGGATGCATCAATTGTATTGGTAGAAGCAGAGGTAACCGCTGCGGGGCTGCCAATTGTGATAGTATCAGTGTTGCTGCAGTTGTTGGGGTCGGCAGCAGTTACCGTGTAAACCCCGGCACACAGATTATTTCTGCTTGCACCTATGAAACCGTCGTTCCAGATGTAGGTGAATGAACCGGATGATGGCGGAATAGTACCGTACGTTGCTGATGAGGAGGCCGTACCATCGCATACACCGAAGCATGAAACGCCCTGAACACCTGTTACAGTGTTGAGCACTTGCGGAGGCTGGTTGAGCGTGAATGAACCGGTGAGCGTACAGCCGGCATTGTCAGTAACAGTTACGGCATACGTACCAGCTTTCAGCGAGAAAATGGTTGGACTGTTTGTCTGCGCAGGCGACCAGCTGTAGTTCACATAAGGTGCCTGACCATTCTGTACCACAACACCCAGCACCCCGTTGCTGCCACCAAAACAGGTTGGCTGAACAATGGAGGTATCGGCAAACGAAAGTGGCACGACATTATTAAGCTGAGCAGTGGATGTCGCTATGCAGCCAAAGATATCAGTGACTGTGACAGCATAGGCTCCTCCATTCAGGCCGGTGACCGTCTGGGTATTACCGATATTGAAACCGGTGCCCAGCTGTATCCACTCATACGAAGCTGCGTTGGCTACATTGGCAGTCAGCGAACCATCATTGCCACAGCGAACGGGCGTTACCGATACACTGATATTGGGAGGTGTCGGAGCTGTCAGCGTAAACGTCATAGAGTCGCTGCACCCCTTCACGTCGGTAACAGTAACGGAATAGGTGCCTGCGCTGAGGCCCGATTGTGACTGACCGTTACCGGGTACACTCCACTGATAGTTATAGTTAGGGCCACCGTTACCACCCAAAGCCACCACACTGATTGAGCCCGAGTTTGGCTGACCACAGATTGGATTTACCTGGCCAAGGGTAATAATATTCAGTTCGGCGGGTTGAGAAACCGTTACTACAGTAGTGGCGCTGCATCCGTTTGCATCCGTTGCCGTTACTGTATAATCTCCGGCAGGGATATTGGTGTATGCGGAAGACTTGTTCAGGTTACTCACAGATGCGCCGGGGACAGTTGGAGACCAGGTAAAACCATAAACACTGCCAAATGCAACCGGAAATTCATCCACAGTGACAGCGGCACCGCCATCACTCAGTCCGAAACAGGATACACTCAGTTGAGTCAGCGAGGGTTCGAGGGTTATGGACTTTTGTGCTCCTACCGAAACCACATCTGTACGGGTACAGCCATTGCTATCGGTAATCGTTACTCGGTATGTACCTTCAGCCAGATTGTTCACAGTAATCGGATTAGCGGTCGTAGGAACGCCCACGAGTACTCCGTTTGAATCTTCCCACTTGTAAGTGTATTCACCGGCAGCGGATGGCGCTCCACCCTGTGCCTCGTATGTGATGGAGCCATTTGATACACCCGAACAAGAGGCGTTCGTGACGTTTACCGATTTTCTGGTTATATCAAGCGGCTGGCCGAGGAAGCCGGATGCTACCGGTGCGAAACAGTTTCTGACTGTATCACGTACAATCAGGGTGTAATTACCGGAGGGTACGCCACCGAATGCGGCGCCATCCTGCAGGATGCCCGTGGGTGCAGGGAGTGTCAGTGGTGACCACTGGAACGTAAACTGCGTGCCAGGGTTTTGAACCGCTACACCACCAACCAGTACGACTGCCTTGATAATACCGTCGTCAGAACCGTTACAACTTGGCTCCTGAATGAAGGAAATCTGCGATCCAAGTGTTGGAATATCCAGCAGAATAGTATCACAAAGCGTATTGTTGTTGCGGTCGTTGACACAAACCGAGTAAGTTGCAGCGATATTATTGGAGTTACCGATACCGGTGAAGGTTACACTGCCTCCAAGTGAATCAATCACATCAAAGTAAGTGGGGCCGCTTGTGGGGTCGAACTGTTGAACGACCACATCATAGGGTCCTTCACCTCCTGTTGCAGTAACCACTACAGAGGCCGTTCCAAGGCAGGTGGTATCCGTAACAAAGACGGTATAGTCGAGTGGCTGGAAACCGATACATACATTCCCGGAGTTTTGAGTCAGGGCAAGGGGCAGTCCAAACTCATCTTCAAATCCGATGGCTGTAGGACTGTTGGTGATGCTTATTTCCGAGCAATCGCCCAATGCGCCAATAACATCGAAACAGACAGTAAACAATGCTTCATCATTGGGGATAAGGAGCGTGTTACCCAGAAAATCGAGGTCATAAATAATCAAACCTACCTGACCGATAGCTGCATCTGCCTCATTCAGCGTGGAGGAGGTGAATGGATCCAGTACAGGATTGAGATCAGCGATACCTATATACGACAACGCGGCAGGATCCCAGTTAATGGAAAGTGATGCCGATACGATTTCAAAATTTTCTGCTGTAATCGGTATACACAGATTGGTAGAACCGGGATTGACGACCGTGTCCTGAACAGTCAGAACTACATTGTCGGACGGATCACAGGTTGACATATTTATTGTGAAGGAGGCAGGGCAGGCCTTTCCGTCAGAGACAATAATAGTATAATTTCCTGGCTGTGGAACAGCAAACACAACAGGAGCCAGATGGAATAACTGAGATTTCTGCGTCTGAATAACAGCTTTTATACTTGGATTTGACGTCAGAAATATATCAATATCGTAAGTTGAATTGGTATTGTACTCTGGATAACCACCTTTGATGGTAAAACGACCCAGACAATCATTATTGGAGTTGGTATTTATTCCATCTGCTACAATGGGATTCAGATAAATTACCTTGAAAGTCTCGATGGTATTAACATTAACACAGGGACCAATGGGGCTGTTGGGAGCTGATTCGAAGCCTGACGGGGGAGTTATCTCATCGAGTGTTATAGGCGCAAAGTAAAGCGTAGTAGGCTGATTCATATTAAAGGCGGCATTAATACCTCCATTATTGAAAAACCAGCTGTCGCCGCCATTGGGCACACCTTCGGTTATGTAGAAGCCATTGAAAGGGAACGGAGTGGACCACAGGCACTGATCGCCGGGGCCCGGCACCAGACTAATCGCCTGCAGATTGTCTCCGGTAACAGTGGGCGGGCACTCATACAGGGCGTAAGCGATACCCGGTGTTGTAGCCGGATTCGGATCACCGTTGAGAACCGCATCTCCATTGTGTTTCAGCAGGAACGAGTCTCCGGCACAGAGAAACAACTCGGGAAGATCTCTGTCGTTACTGTTTCCGATAAATTGAGCCAGGGTGAAAGAACCGGCAAAATTGCAGACGGACTCCGGGTTGCCACCAGTGGCAGGTGTTGTGTATTTGATCGGTTCGGCAGGCAGGCCAATCTGCTGAGGCGTCTGGGCCGACGACTCAATGGTAATCGCGACAAAAATAATCGCAAAGATCGGGATTAGAAGTTTTTGCATCAGGATGTTGAAATTTAACAATGGTTGATGGAAAAGATTGTTAGCAGGGAAAAGACGTGTAGCGTATCGGTTTATGGAGTACGTCCGATTATCGCTCATGGAGGAAAGATTTGTGACATGAAGTGTATTCTGAAACAGAACGGCCGCAAAATTACCAATTTTTCGGCCAAAATCGCAACAATTTTGTATGTTAACAAAATAAGGAGCGGGTTTTGACTAACGTCTGACAGTTTGTTTTTATTGTCGCGACAAGCTGTTCATTATTAAACAATCTGTCCGTTAATAATCACTTTTTCAACAAGTTGACTCCCGAAGTGGTAGGGCAAGACGGCCAGACTGTTCATTGGACGGGAAATCATCAGATTTGCCCGCTTGCCAACGGCTACAGTTCCCACTTCGTTTTCCAGTTCCATGGCTTTCGCGCCGTTTACAGTGGCTGCATTTACAGCCTCTTCTGGCAGCATTTTCATTCTGATACAGGCCAGCGAAATCACGAAAGGCATATTGCCCGACGGAGCAGAGCCGGGGTTATAATCCGAAGCCAGCGCTACGGGCAGGCCGGCATCTATCATCCCGCGTGCATTGGGATAAGGTATCCCCAGAAAAAAGGCACAGTTGGGCAGTAGCGTAGGGATGGTGTTACTGTTCAGCAGCGCTTCAATCTCTTCGTCTCCGGTATATTCCAGGTGATCAACCGACAAGGCATTATTGGCAATCCCGACCTGTACGCCACCTGTAATTCCCAGTTCATTGGCATGAATCCTGGCTTTAAGTCCGTAAACTGATGCTGATTTCAGGATTTTATCTGTTTCACCGGGTGTAAAAAATCCTTTATCACAAAATACATCACAATATTCCGCCAGCCCCTCGCCAGCAACAGCCGGCAGCATTTCATTGATAATCAGTGAAATATAGTCTTCCCTCCGATCTTTATATTCCAGCGGAACAGCATGAGCTCCGAGGAAAGTAGCTTTCACAGGTATTGGGCTTTCTTCCTTCAACTTGCGTATCACACGCAGCATTTTCATTTCACTCTCGAACGTCAGACCATATCCACTTTTCACCTCAATGGCTCCGGTACCCATGCTGATTACTTCATGCAGGCGGGTGCGTGCACCTGCGAGTAACTCTTCTTCAGATGCCGACTGCATTTTTCTGGCCGAGTTCAGAATCCCTCCTCCCCGGCGTGCTATCTCTTCGTAAGACAGCCCGCGAATCCGGTCAACAAATTCCTCTTCGCGTGTGGCCGCGAACACAATATGTGTGTGAGAGTCGCACCAGGCCGGGAAAACAAACCTGCCGGTAGCATCCAGTACATTGTCTGCCCGTTCGGGGCAGTCTTTCATATTGCCGAACGCAATGATTTTGCCATTTTCAGACAAGAGCCAGGCATCGTCAATAACCGGGAGGTTGGCCATTTCGGCTCCTTTGACAATATGTCGGGGAGCATAGCTTGCCGAAACAAGCGTCCGGATATTCCGGATGAGCAATGAGGACATAAAACAGGTTCAAATTATTCAACCATCAGATTACAACCACGCAGTTCGGCAGCATCGAGCCTGCCGATCACCTCGAAGGAACCGTCGGGATGAACCCTTCCGATATCTTCTGTCTGGATAAAACTGACCGTATCGAGATTAGCCAGATCAATTATGTTCAGTACACCTGTTTTACCCGGCTGTACGGCACAAAAAGGATCATTTATTTCTGTGGCTACCACTTTCATGGTATCTGAAGGGGCAAAAATAGTGCCACCTCTTGCATAAGCCTGTGAAAACAGCTCGGTCATTCCGTATTCAGAATGGATACAATCAACACCGAAAGCTTCCATCAGCACCTGATGAACCTCCGTTCGGGTCATTTCCTTTCTGCGGCCCTTCATTCCGCCCGTTTCCATAATTGTCACTCCACCAAGATGCATCGGAAATTTTTCAGCAAAGTCGAGCAGTGCGTAGGTGACACCCAAAAGCAATACAGGGATTCCTGCCTTGCGGCACCGGAGCAACGTATCGTGAAGTCTTTCAAAATCGTGGAGGAAAAAACCACTTTCCGGATGTGTTGAAAGGCCTGCGAGATGATTCACCATAGCTACCAGCGAGGAGTGACCCCGTTCTAGGTAGTTTGGCAGCAATCCGAGGATACACCAGTTGCGAGGATCTCCATAAAAACGGGTAAACCCCCGTTCAGCATTCGTCAGATACCATTTCAGATCTCTCACCAGATGTCTCGAACTGATTTGCCCGGTAGTTCCGCTGCTTTCAAACCAGGTTTCCGCCGTCCAGTCTCCCGATTTTATTTCGTGCGACTTGAAAAACGAGACAGGAAAAAAAGGATACATCTCTTTTTCTCCCAGCAGCTCTACAAAACGGCCATACAATGCGTTATTCGCACACTGGTATCTGAAAAGGCTGCTGACAACCTCGTCAGACAACGCCGGGGTTACAATTTTTTTCAGTATTTCATCCCTGAGAAGCGTTTGCATTATAGCGTCTGGTTTAAAGTTGGCAGAAAACCGGGGAGTACAATTTTCACAGGCTGAATGCGTTTAATGGTGTATTTTTGGGGTATGAAAAGGCACTTTATATTATTTGCGGTTGTGACCACAGTGGCATTTGTGGCTCAGTTTTGTATAAAACCGCCCGATTATCCTGACACACCTGAAATTATTTTCACAGGTTTGTCGAAGACTGTCATGCAGCAGGG
This sequence comes from Bacteroidota bacterium, assembly GCA_041182785.1. Taxonomy (GTDB): domain Bacteria; phylum Bacteroidota; class Bacteroidia; order Chitinophagales; family Saprospiraceae; genus M3007. The sequence goes on along the minus strand of JBEGNB010000411.1, from coordinate 2,820 downwards.
CAGTTCGAAGGGCGACAGTGTTACCATCTCGTTTTCCTACACTGATGGTGATGGAGATCTGGGCTATCCGAAATCTGATACGACTACGAGTGTTTTCGTAAGAGATAACAGGGATTCATTCGTCAAGTTCAGATATAAACTCCCTTATGTAGATCCACAGGGAGCAGGTAACGGTATTTCCGGACAAATTTCCATTGTGATACCTACGAGTTGCTGTATTTTTGAAACACCCGAAGGAATCAAGCTTGCCTGTGAAAACGTACCGCCTTCCTTTCAGTACGACACGCTGTATTACTTTATTCAGATCAGAGACCGGGCCGGAAACATCAGCAATGAAATAAAGGCCGGGCCGATCGGGCTAAAGTGTCAATAATCAGGTTTCATAGCTCAATATTGCCTTCAAACACGCAGGTAGCCGGGCCACAAAGCCATATATCGGTGAATGAACCATCGGAGTGCGCTGTAAACCGGACCGAGAGATTGCCTCCAAGTGCCTGTACAGGCAGGTGATATGATCCGGGGGGCAGGTCACGGTACTGGTGAAATGCAATGGCTGCTGCTGTCACTCCTGTTCCACAAGCAAGTGTTTCATCTTCCACACCACGCTCATAGGTTCTGATTTTGAGTTGATCAGGATTGCCATTTACCAGACTGACAAGGTTGACATTGATACCTTCCGCCCGAAAACGCTGAGAGTAACGCACTGCCCTGCCCTCAGCAACCATGTCAGCGGTATCAACGGAGGAGTCGAACCGTACAAAGTGAGGTGATCCGGTGTTCAGGATAAACGAATTACCTTCCCTGACTATATGCCTTACATCAGCCATTTTGAGTGACACCTCTGATAACTTTTTGATATCTCCCGAAGTAATCACGGCTTCATGCGGACCATCAATGGCAAGGAAACGGCATTCGTTGGCTGTAACGCCTATGTCGCGGGCAAAAACAGCGATACACCGCCCCCCGTTACCGCAAAGGGTACTTTCTCTGCCATCAGAGTTGAAGTAGATCATTTCAAAATCGTGTCCTTCGACCGACTGCAGCAGTATAAGGCCATCGGCACCTATTCCGTACCTTCTGTCGCACAGTCTGGCGATCAGATCACTGTCGTCGCGGGAAATCCACCGGTGTGTGCGCTGGTCGAGCATCACAAAGTCATTACCAGCGCCCTGATATTTGGAAAATTGCATGATTACCGGGTTTTGGGAAAGGTCAGGAAAAATTACACCCGGCAGGAACGAGTATCCGGGAGTTGATATTGCAGTCCGGGCAACAAAAAATCCCTTCGCTGCCTGGTAGCTGCGAAGGGATTTGCATATTGATGAGCGAACCCATCGGGAAGAATTTTACCCTTCGAGTGCTGCAGCACCGCCGACAATTTCACCAAGTTCCTTGGTGATTGCTTCCTGACGGGCTTTGTTGTAGTTGATACGCAGCGCCTTGAGAAGTTCTTCGGCATTTTCTGTCGCCTTGTCCATGGCTGTCATTCGGGAACCATGTTCGGAAGCCAGTGTATCGAGCAGGCATTTGTGGAAAGAGAGCTGGAGAATACTTGGAACGAGATGCTCGAGCAACTGCTGCTGATCAGGTTCAAAAATATAGTCTGCCTTTTTCTGTTTAGTACCGGCCTGTGACTCCATTTTGGGTACCGGCAGCCATTGTTCGACAGTCGGGAATGTAGTGGCGGCATTTTTGAAGCGGCCGTAAACCACTTCTATGGCATCGTATTTTCCGGTAGAGAATTCGTCCATCAGTTTACGTGCCACAGAACTGACATTTTCGTAGTCGGAGTGATCATATACCGGGATATAGTCGGTAATGAAATTGATATCCTTGTAACGACGACGGAACCAGTCGAATCCTTTTTTACCGATAAAGAGAACAGTCAGGTTGCCACTGCGTTGCTGTTGAGCATATTTCTCGCGAATGAGCGATGCTGTTTCCTTGCAGATATTCGCATTGAAGGCACCACAGAGGCCGCGATTGGAGGTCATGACCACCAGAAGCGTATTTTTTACCTCTCTGCTTTTGCCAAAGCTCGTGCTTGCATCCCCGTCGAGGTTAGACAGGATGTTGGACAGCATACGGTTGAGGCGATCAGCGTAGGGGCGTACCTGCTGAATATTCTGCTGAGCCCTGCGCAATTTGGCAGCCGAAACCATTTTCATGGCCTTCGTGATTTGCTGCGTGTTGATAACCGACTTGATCCGTTCGCGAACTTCTTTTAAACCGCCAGCCATTATCTGAATGGTAAATGATAGGTGATGAATATTTGTTGGAAACCACGCGACTGTTTACGGGGGAGGAGTGATGTACCTGTATTAATACATGGCATATCACTCCCCTTCCGTTTTCAGCAACGCTGTTACTTTCTGTACTGTCCGGAAAGATCAGCCGCCAGGTCTTTCATTTTAGCCAGGCTGGCATCTTCCAGTTTGCCCTTACGGAACTCCTCGAGTACTTCAGGAAGTTTGTCTTCCATGCGTTCGAGGAAAAGCTCTTCGAATTCGCGCACCTTGTCGAGGGGCACATCGCGAAGCAGGTTATTGGTACCGAGGTAGATGATTGCAACCTGTTTTTCTACAGGAACCGGGCTGTATTGCGGCTGTTTGAGGATTTCCACGTTACGGGAACCTTTTGCCAGTACGGCCTGAGTGGCAGCATCGAGGTCGGAACCGAATTTTGAGAATGCCTCCAGCTCGCGGTACTGAGCCTGGTCGAGCTTCAGTGTACCGGAAACCTTCTTCATGGACTTGATCTGTGCGTTACCACCTACGCGGCTCACGGAGATACCTACGTTAATGGCTGGACGAACACCTG
>JBEGNB010000410.1:0-8267 GCA_041182785.1 Bacteroidota bacterium | reverse complement strand
CCACGTCCTTGTACAGTCGGTAGATAACGGGTAACTCGCGTCCAATTTCTTCCTGTGAAAGTTCCCGGCGTTCAATTCCCTCGAATTTTTTGAATGCTCGTTTGGTTCGTGTCCGGTACTTGGTTGACATGGCACCGAGGTATTCATCGAAGGATTTAAAAGGTAAATCAAGCACCATGTTGGGCTGTATATCAAATTCTGTAAAGCCCGATTGGATAAAATTATTTCTTGTAAACTTGCGTTCCGGTGCCACGTCCTTTACCAGGATGACCGGTATTCGGATGCCTTCAACTGCCATAATCTTTACTACGTCGTTGAGGGCACTTTCAAGCGCCCGGGCGGCATCTCTCTCCTGAATAAGCTTATGGTCGAAATGCCAGCCGTGCTCGCCGGTGAGCAGTATGTTTCCGCAAATCAGGATATCAGCAGAGGCCATACCAGCTACCCTGCGTTTGAACCAGCGTGCCAGTCCGTTGAAAAAACAGATTTCTTTTTCTTCGGAATGGTCCAGTTCCTGAATATTGTTGTCACCCTTGAAGTATTTAAACTGGCAGAGCGCTACTCCTGCAGGTTTGCCCTGGCTGTAGAAAACCAGATAACCAAAACTGGTACCGACCGGCGGATAGTTTTCCATGGCAGCGAGGAAGTGCCGCTGCAGGAAGATATCATTGGGTGGGGCTGCAATGTCCCAATCGTGACCTGCATCCTGTATGGAGCGGAAGAAACGATACTCGGCGCGGGGTAGCGAGTTCAAGGTGATACGGTCAGATTTGGTGAGGGCGGTGGTTGCGTTCATTAATCCGGATTATAGCTTGAAACAAAACGCTGTAACAAACAATAGGTTTTCAGGTTTTCAAAAGATTCCACTTTTTAACTTCTTCGAGGGCTTCTTTCTCATCGCCCCACCCCAAAACAGTCAGGGTACCCAGTCCGTCGTAATACATAAAAAACAGTTCCAGTATATGCCGGATGATGCTGTAGTCGCGCTGAAAGGCATCCCAGCTGGTTGCATCAATGATTCTTTTCTCAGGGTCAGCCGGAATAGCCAGCACTTTGTGATCCAGTTCACCCAGGTCGCTGAGCCTGAGCAGTCCGATGGGTATTACTGGAACAACCGAGCCTGTTGGAACGTGTTCTGCCAGCAGCAGTACATCGAGCGGATCGCCATCGCCCCCCCGCTCTTTTTCCATTTTGGTTGAAGGAATAAAACCGTAATTGACCGGATAGGAGAGGAAGTTTACTTTTCTTGCTTTGCCCTCGCGCATGTCAGGCTGGAAACGCAATTCTTCGCGGTTGTACTCGTATTTGGTATTGGTACCTGCGGGTATTTCAATGACCGCCTGAAGCACGCCTTCCGTTGTAAATGATGGTATCGTGAGGTGGTTCATATTTCCTTTTCTATGAGATAGCTGTTTCGGATACTGGAGTTTCTGTTAATCATTTCAGCCAGGAAGCCTGTCAGAAACAACTGTGTACCGACAATCAGTGCCAAGATACCGAAAAAGAAGAGCGGCCTTTCGGCAATGCCGTATTCCTGATATACCATTTTGGAAACGGTTAACCACGCGAGAATAGCCATTCCTATCAGAAAGGAGAAAAATCCCATTGTACCGAAAAAGTGCATGGGTCGTTTACCAAACTTGCCTACAAACGATATGCTGATCAGGTCGAGCGGGCCGTTGATAAACCGCTCCAGTCCGCCAAATTTGGTGGAACCGTACTGCCGGGCTCTGTGCTCTACCACTTTTTCACCTATTCGGGTGAATCCGGCCCACTTGGCAATAACCGGAATATAGCGGTGCATTTCGCCATAAACTTCTATAGTCTTTACCACATCATTCCGGTAGGCTTTCAGGCCGCAGTTGAAATCATGCAACTGGATACCGCTCATCCAGCGGGTTACCGCATTGAAGAGCTTGGTAGGTACGGTTTTACTGACCGGATCGTGCCTTACTTTCTTCCACCCGCTCACGAGATCGTATCTGTCTTCGCGGATCATCCGGCAGAGTTCTGGTATTTCGTCGGGACTGTCCTGCAGGTCTGCATCCATGGTAATGACCACTTCGCCTGCGGCGACCTGAAAACCGGTGTGCAGTGCGGCCGATTTACCGTAATTCCGTCGGAACTTGATACCGCGGACAGCAGGGTTTTGTTTGTTCAGTTGCTGAATAATACCCCACGACCGGTCGGAACTTCCGTCGTCAACCAGAATGAGTTCGTAGCTCAGACTGTTCGATTCACATACACGGCGTACCCATGCTTCCAGTTCGGACAGGCTTTCCTCTTCGTTTTTTAGCGGTACAACGATTGATACATCCATAGTTTTCGCGTCATTACAAATCAAACCTGCTCAAGGGCATTGAACGGGCTGGTTTTTCAAGCGGATTCTCCGGATCTCTTTCGGCAAAAACCGGTAGCAGATCCGGAGAATCCTTTGTTATGGTCAGGGCGTTCTTTGGGCCCGATTTTTTCTCTTTTAGCATGGCAGTCCAGCGGTTGAACAACTGCTCCTGCTGATCTGCATCGAGGTGCGGATTTTCGTCATAAAACCCCTTTATTTCTCTCTGTCGCTTTGCCTCGAACAAGGAAACGGCACAAGCTACCGAAATATTGAGACTCTCGGCAAATCCTGCCTGCGGAATGTTGAAATTTCCGTCAGACAGGGCTAGCGCCTCGGCGCTTACCCCTTCGTCTTCATTGCCAAACAGCAAGGCCGTCGGCTGCGTCAGATCCAGACTGTAGAGCGACTGGCTTTCCGCGCCAAGCCCTGTCGAGAGTATGCGCCCGTACCTTGTACGTACGCGCGCAAAGCATTCTTCCAGGTCTTCAAACAGGTAAACGTCTATCCATTTGAAGGCGCCGCCCGAGGTGCGTTTTCCCAGGCGGAGCCCGCGCTTGTCGAGATACTTTTTGGTGTAAACCACAAATACCTCCCGCACACCCACTGCATCACAGGAGCGAAGTGCCGCACTGATGTTCAGCGGGTCAAAGATATTTTCCAGTATGATAGTCAGGTCGGGTTGCGATTGCCGTATGACCGACCGTATTTTCTGTTCTCTCGAAATGTTCATTACCTTATTACTGTAACGTCACCCGCAAAGATCTCTGTTTCTCCGCTGAAATATTCGATTTCAACTACATAAACGAATACTCCCGGATTGACGTACTGCCCTCTGTGCGTTCCTTTCCATCCTGAACGCGTATCGTTTGGCAGGAAATCATTGTTCTCAAATACCAGCTCGCCCCATCGGTCGAATATACGCATGTACCTGACCCTGGCTACTTCCGGTCCCCCGAATACAGTAAATGCGTCATTGAGCTCCGGCGAATCAGGTTTTATGGCGTTGGGCAAATATACCCTGGGCTCCCTGTTAACGCCCACGTATATTTCGTCGCGGGCTTCACACCCTTGCTCATCCTTGATGTACAGGGTGTAAGTAACAGAGGACGGCGGCCCGGCCTTGGTGTAAAACGAATCGGGTTGTGCCAGCCACGTAACGGGTGACCAGATGAATGTATCAAGTTTGGGTGAGTTGATCACCGGTACCAGATAAATGCTGTCGCCGAACTGTATGGTTGTATCCGGACCGAGACTGACCGTCAGCTGAAGTGGCGACAAAATGGTTTCGGTCGTTTCCAGCAAACATCCATTCTTGTCTTCTATCGAAAGCTGATACTCGCCACTGCGCAATCCCTGTATAACGAACGGGAAAACGTCAGTAAAGCCCTGATCGGTTCCGTTGACTGCAATTTGATAGGGGCCGCCTCCCCCTGTTATTCCGCTGATAGAGATGGAGCCGTTGTCCTGGCCGAAGCAAACCGGGCGGCTCAGTGTGGTATTAACACTCAGGGCCGGCGGTGCATTCAGTTGCAGCGACTGGTTCCACTGGCAGCCCAGTGCATCTGTGAGTGTGACATCATACCCGCCTGCACTCAGGTTTGTCTGAGAAAGTCCGGTATTGCCATTCGACCAAACGGCTGTAAACGGAGCGGTACCACTTTGTGGCGTAATGGTGATGCTGCCATTGTTGTCGCTGGCGCAACGCACGTTGAATCCATTGTAATCGGACAGGGCGGCGCTGGCTAAAACGGTATTGACTGTAACGGTGGCTCCTGCGCCGATTGATGGAGTACAACTGTTGCCCTGGGGCTGAAGCACTGCAATCTGATACGTTGTGGTGGCGGACGGAGTTACCGGGAATGTCTGGCCGTTCACTGCATTGCTCAGTGTAACGGGTTGTGCTCCGCCCGAAATAATGACGTTGAACGAAGCCGCACCACTCAGATTGAGCGAAAGCTGTGCCGATGCTCCGGCACAAACCGTAGTTGAACCGCTGAGCGATCCGGTTGGTGTCGGTAGCAGTGTGACCAGTCCCTGACCAGTTACTGTACCCGGACAGAATGCATCGGAAACACTGATCAGGGTCACTGTGAGGTTCTGCTGTACGCCGGTCAGCGGGAGTGTTACGCTGCTGTTGCCCGAACCCTGTGTTGACTGAGGGGTGCCGTTGATGGCATATTGATACTGGAAGGGTGCCTGGCCAGTGAAGTCAATCTGCAACTGTGCGCTGGAACCCGGGCATACCGCTTGCGTACCACTGATGGTGGCTGATGGGGCTGCCCTGAAAATGACAGGAACACCGGCAGAGAATGAAACGCAGGGATCACCAAAATCCACATTGCCGTTGGGAAGCGGATTTCCGGCCGCTGCCACAATATAATAGGTTGTTCCGGCAGCCATTACACCGGGCTGGAACGGGAACTGGGGCTGTGTACTTTGTGCCAGTACACCTGCCGGAAGCAGGGCAGGGTCGGTACACAGCAGGTAGCGCAGTGCATCGTTTGAATCAAGGGTAGCATTGCCGCTTTGCTGGGCAGATACATTACCGCCTGGCAGACAGGCATTCTGCGGGTTAGCCAGGGTGCCGGCACTGGTAGCGCATATACAATCAGGTTGTCCGCTTACCGTGGTGGAACAGCCAATGGCGTCGCGTATTACCACGGTATATGGTTGAGCGCCCGGATATGCCTGAGAGGTAAACACCGAGTCGGTTACCGTGCCAATAAGTCCCGTTACCGTAAAATTGTTGGATGCACTGCCGTTATTAATACTGAAAGTCAGCGTATAGGTCTCGTTGAACAGGTTGCAGTTTTCCTGCAAACCGAACACCTGAGGAATCGGGTTTACCTGTACCTGAGCAAATCCGTTGGTATTTCCTGCGCACGTGCCCGCGCCTGTGACAGACACCAGCGTATAAACCGTACTCGCAGCAGGGTTGACGGCAAGCTGATACGGATTCTGGGTCACGTTGTTTACCTGCTGTGTGGTGGTGCCATTACTGTAGGTTATACTGAAAGGCCCGTTGCCGGAAAGTGTGACGGGAAGGGTGATTCCGGAGCCGGCGCATATAGTGCCTCCACCCGAAATAGCGGCCGTCACTGGTTGTCTCCAGGTGACGGTTGGGCCCGGTGTGACCGACAGACAAGGATCAGTCAGATTGACGGTACCACCCGGAGTACTGTTACCGGCTACAGCCATGACCTGATATACTGTGCCATACGACATCGTGGCCGGATCAAAGGGAAATGACGGGTTGTTGCTCGTTGTTATAATACTCCAGGTAGCCGGATTGGTACCGATTGTGAGATAGTATTGGAGCAGGTCCTGATTGGGTTCGAGTACTGTTCCGGTAGCAGGAGGGAAAGTGGCTACGTCATTGGAGCAGAGCGTCAGATTGCCCGGGGCCATACTCCCGACGTCGGTGATACAGCTGCACTCCGCCATTTCGGCATAGCTGAAAGTACCGCAGTTCCATACGTCTTTCACGGTAAATGAATAATTGGGCTGTGAAATGGGCCGCGGATCGCTCACAAACTGACCTGTTGCGGGGTTATACGTACCCGGCAGATTCTGAACGCTGATGGTTGCCAGGTCGCCGTTACTCACGGTGAACTCTACGGTGTACGTCTGGTTGATCAGATCACAATTTTCAATGATATTGATAACCTGCGGCGCCGGATGCACATTAACAACAGCCTGACCACTGACAGTCCCCGGGCATCCGGAGGCATCAGAAACGGATGTCAGAACAATAGTGGCAGTCTGCTGTAATTGTGCATTGATACTGAACAGGTTATTGGTCGGATTGACCGTGTAGGACGTTCCATTGCTGGTATATGTCAGCGTATAGCCGGGAGATCCGGTGAGTGTAACAAGCAGCGACTGTGCTCCTCCCGGGCATATATTGAACGTACCGCTCGTCATGGTGGCAGTCGGACTGTTTCTCCAGACGATGGGTGTACCGTTGGCCACCGAAAGGCACTGATCGTTTAAATCAATTTGTCCGTTTCCATTCGGGTTACCCACAATGGAGGAGATATAATATGTCTGCCCTGCCTGCATACCCGGACCAAAACTGAAGTTGGGGGTGTTACTCCACGCAACGATAGTGCCCACGGGAATTCCCGGATTGGTGTGCATGATGTAAAGCAGCGTATCACCGGGTTCGAGCACAACGCCCTGCGCAGGTGGCAGATTAAGTGATGTGCCAGTGCAGGCATTCAGGTTGTTTTGTGGCATGGTTCCGGCATCCGAATCGCAGCTACAAATCTGAACTCCCTGCAGGGTGTCACTGCCGCAGTTGTTGGCATCGGTCAGCACTCCGAAATAGGATGTCCCCGATGGTATGGGCAGGGTAGTAAAGGAAGTGCCGTTAAACAAGGCCAGCAGATTCGACAGGTTGTAGGGAGGCGTTCCTGAAACCGTGAAATCCAGACTGTAGGCGTCATTGGCAAAATCGCAGTTCACGGTGACCTGTCCAAATGCCGGTACGGGCAACAGATTCACGTTGGCAGTGCCAGTCACTGTGCCCCCGCTGCAAAACTGATCAGATACCTGTGAAATGGTCACAACTGTGTTGGTAACAGGGAGAAATGTATAACTGTATGAACTTCCGGCTATACCGGTAATCGCCGGCTGCACCACACCATTCAGAACGGGCGTGACAGAAAATGGCGGTGTTCCTGTCAGACTGATATTGATTGTTGCGGAATCACCCTGACAGACACTGACAGCGGTATTTCCCAGATCGGCACCTGGAAGTGCGTTGAAGACAACCGGTGTTCCCTGAGAAACGGAGAGGCAAAGGTCGTTCAGGTCAATATTCCCGTTTCCGTCGGGATCGCCTGAGATGGCTGAAATATAGTACGTTGTACCGGTGTTCATCCCGGTAACGAGTGAAAACGAGGGCTGCGTATTCCATCCGTAAATAGTACCCAGCGGCAGTGCCGGATTGCTGTGGAGGATATACATCAGCAGATCGTTACCATCGTTGAAGGCGCCTCCCAGATAGGTGGCAGTGACGGTATCGTTTGCACATGCGCTCAGGGGCGCGAGATTCATATCGCCCGCCTCCGTGCTGCAATTGCAGGTGGATGGACCGCTAACCGCAATATTTCCGCAGTTTTTCGTATCCCTGAATACAATATTATACCCGTTACCCTGCGGGATGGCATTACTGGTGAACTGGTTTCCGTTGAATGTACCACTGCCCGCCAGCAGCGTATAGGGTGGCGAGCCGCCCAGAATATCAAAACTGACGGTGTAGGTTGCCGATACAGGATCACAGTTCAGGTCCAGGTTGGCGTAACTCGGCGCATAATTTACAGTAATTGTTGCACTGCCAACCGGAACACCTACACAACCGGGAGATTCAATTTCTGTGAGTACATAAGTGGTTGTGGTATTTACATCAACAGGTATCAGATACGGATCGTCGGAGGTGAAAACGGGAGGCTGTGCCACCCCGTTGATGGAATAACCTATGGTGAATGGCCCCGACCCGGTGAAGTCAACAATCACATTGGTATTGGCAGAGTCACAGAAGGTGGCATCACCCAACATAATACCGGTAGCCGGTACAAAAACCAGTACCAGTGCTACACCGCTTACCGTACCTGTACAGTTGTTCCCGTCGGTCAGACTGACCAGGCGGAAAGTTGTTCCAACTGAAGGGTTACTCTGAATGGTATATACATTCTGACTGGTGGTAATGGGTGCCTGGGGTACATTGTTCAGTGAGTGAACAAATGTAAACGGTCCTGTGCCGGTAAATGTGAATGTAACTGTTGCTCCGCTGCCTCCCTGACAGGTTTGTCCACCGCCGCTAACCACACCCGTGGCCGGTTGTGCGATAGCTATTACACCAACTCCCGAGACGGTGCCGCTACACCCGTTCCCCTCTACAGACAACAGTGAATATGTAGTG
>JBEGNB010000409.1:0-6397 GCA_041182785.1 Bacteroidota bacterium | reverse complement strand
TTACACAGGTGAGGCTGAACGGTGTAAACTGTCCGGTATTTACGGTGGTCAGTCAGACCCAGATAAATGTACCGATGCCGTTTAGTGGCAATATCCTCACCATAAGTGCAAACATGCAGTGCGGGACGGTTAATTTTAATACAAATGACCTTTCGATCTCTTCCGTGAACCCGTTATCAGGCTCTCCGGGTACAGTAGTCAGGATTACTGGTAACAACATGATCAACGTACAGACTGTCACAATCGGTGGTACACCACAGTTGATTTTGTCGGCAACGGCTACCTATGTTGATATATTTGTAATGCCGGGCTCTTCCACAGGAACGGTTACTGTATCTTCTGCCACAGCCACAGCTACATCAGCGGATATATTTACGGTGAATGCGACTCCGGTTCCCAAGGTACAACAGGGAAGCAAACTGACTGTACTGGGTGCCTCCGGAACGTCACTTCAGGCCACATCCGTCGCCGTGAGTGCAGATGGAAACACAGCGATAGTAGGCGCTCCTTCTGACAATAATAATGTGGGTGGTGTATGGATATATATCCGAAATGGTACTTCCTGGACGCAACAGGGTGGCAAACTGGTTGGAACAGGAGCTCTTGGCCTGGCAAAGCAGGGTACATCGGTAGCTATCAGTGCCGATGGCAACACTGTGGCAATCGGCGGGTCACTCGACAATCTTTCTGCCGGAGCTGTATGGGTTTTCAGGCGATCAGGCACTGCGTGGTCACAACAGGGAGGAAAACTGACAGGATCGGGTGCATCTGGCAACGCACAACTTGGAGCCTCGCTCTCTATGAGCGCCGATGGGAATACTATAGCAGCCGGCGGTATCGCCGATAACACTTTTACCGGAGCAGTGTGGGTATTTGCCCTGAGTGGCGGCAACTGGGTACAGCAGGGTGGAAAACTTGTGGGAAGCGGTGCGGTCGGAAGTGCGCGTCAGGGTTGCTCAGTGGCACTCAGTTCAGACGGGAAATACCTTGTTTCGGGTGGCTATAACGACGACAACAAGAAAGGAGCTGTCTGGATATTCGAACGGGCAGGTGGTACCTGGCTACAGCAGGGTAGTAAACTAATCGGATCCCTGAGCTCTTCCAATGCATTTCAGGGGTATTCTGTAGCGATTAGTGCCAATGGAGGTACAATTCTCTCGGGCGGCCCCAACGATGCACTAAATAATACAGGAGCCGCCTGGGTTTTTGTCAAAAATGGCAATATCTGGACGCAGCAGGGAGACAAACTGCTGGGCACAGGCTGGATTAATCCTTCCAGACAAGGAGGATCGGTAGCACTCAGTGCCGATGGCAATACTGCCCTTTCAGGTGGTTTTGGTGATAATAACGGAACCGGTGCCATGTGGACTTTCAAGAGAACTGGCACCATCTGGAGCCAGTCAGGTACGAAAATGACCGGCAGTGGTGCCTTGGGGCAAGCCCGGCAGTGTACATCGCTGGGAATTAGCTCCGATGGCTCCACCGCAGTTATTGGCGGCCCCGGAGATGCGTCCGGCAAGGGGGCAATGTGGGTTTATATTTTCGGCTCCTCCCTGACAGACCCGGATATGGATATGCGGGAAATACTGATCTTGCTCCCGTGTACAGGAGAATTAATACTCGATCAAAATATGCCTAATCCGTTCTCCAGCCGAACCCTTGTCCGATTTATTACTCCTGCAGCCTGTACTGCAGTATGGCAGATATCCGACATGAACGGCAGGGTAGTGGAGGAACTGAAACGCGATTATCCCGCCGGCGACAATAGTGAAGTGTTCGATATGAACGGGTATCAGGGTGTACACTACTACACACTGAAAACTCCGTTCGGCACGAAAACAAGGAAAATGATTGTTTTGAAATAACGCCGTATCGTTTCGCGAAATATCGGGGTTTCGGTTGCAGCGCTAGCGCGAATAACCGAAACCCCGATATTCGTAATGGTACAATAATGAATTAACCCTACTTTTTCCTGATCATCATCAATCCATCGCGCAAGGGTAAAATCATATTTTCAACACGGGTATCTGCGTGAACAAAGGCATTGAATGCACGCAAAACACGTGCTGTCTCGTCCTTCATGTCTCCACTGGCCACTTTCCCGTCCCACAGTACGTTATCAGCCAGGATAATCCCGCCTGATCTGACCAATGGTAAAACCATATCATAGTGCCGCTGGTAATCCAGTTTTCCCGCATCCAGAAAAACCAGATCGAATACCTCGTTCAAACCGGGTACTATTTCCGATGCGTCGCCAAAATGCGAAACTACTTTATTATCCAGTCCGGCCAGATGAATATATTTGCTGATAATCCAGTTCAACTCGTCGTTAACCTCAATGGTATGCAGCAGCCCATCATCGGCCAGCCCATCGGCCAGACATATGGTGGAGTATCCGGTGAAAGTCCCAATCTCCAGGATTCGTGACGGTCGCAGCATCTGACTGATGAATCTCAGCATACTTCCCTGAAACGTTCCGCTAAGCATCTGCGGGCTGAGCGTCTTCAGGTTCGTTTCCCTCTCCAGTGCTTCCAGAAGAGCCGACTGAGGTGAAGTGTGATGCAGACAATAATCCAGTTCTGTTAAACGAGACAGCATAAACAGTGTTTTTGTGAGAAAACCGGCTTTTATGAACGCAAAAGAACGTACTAATGCGCGAGCACAATTTTTTTTGTGATTTTTTTTGAAATTCTTTTTGGGAATTAAAGTTTGATTGTATCTTTGCACTCGCTTTTGAAAAGGGGGTTATACTTCAAAGAAAAAGTAAAGTTATTTGACAATAGAAAGCCTTAGACGGCTTCATTTCAAGCCACTGTAGCTCAGTTGGTAGAGCAGCTGATTTGTAATCAGCTGGTCGGGGGTTCGAGTCCCTCCAGTGGCTCAATTTAAGCCTGTTTCAGGTTTGATTATTGTTTGAGTTTTATGTCGTCAAGGGGGTGCCCCGGAGTTGGAGAGCCGGGCCAGACTGTAAATCTGGTGCTTCACTGCTGAGTAGGTTCGAATCCCACCACCCCCACACATTAACCCAATTGCGGTGGTAACTCAGTTGGTAGAGTGTCAGCCTTCCAAGCTGAATGTCGCGAGTTCGAATCTCGTCCGCCGCTCTGTGTTCGTTGTGCGTTGAAGGTTTGTCACAGCTTCCTCTTAACGGTTGAAGGGTGATGCTCCCGATCGAACAACGGTTTTGCTGTTGTAGCTCAGGGGTAGAGCACTTCCTTGGTAAGGAAGAGGTCGTGAGTTCAAATCTCATCAACAGCTCGAATTTTTTTGATTTTTTTCACTAACGTTTCTGATACAATTCTAAACCAATGGCAAAAGAGACATTTGTTCGCACCAAGCCGCACGTAAACATTGGTACGATTGGTCACGTTGACCACGGCAAAACGACGCTGACGGCTGCCATTACCTACGTTCTTTCACAAAAAGGTCTGGCTAAGAAAACGGACTACGATGCCATTGACGCTGCACCGGAAGAGAAAGCGCGTGGTATCACCATCAACACCGCTCACGTAGAATACGAAACCGAGAAGCGCCACTATGCGCACGTTGACTGCCCGGGTCACGCTGACTATGTGAAGAACATGATCACAGGTGCCGCCCAGATGGACGGTGCTATCCTGGTTTGCGCAGCAACCGATGGTCCTATGCCCCAGACTCGTGAGCACATCCTGCTCGCTCGTCAGGTAGGTGTACCCCGAATCGTTGTCTTCATGAACAAGGTTGACATCGTTGAAGATCCCGAGATGCTCGAACTCGTTGAAATGGAACTCCGCGAACTGCTGAGCTCTTACCAGTTCGATGGCGACAATGCAAGCATCATTCAGGGTTCTGCCCTTAAAGCCCTCGAAGGCGACGCACATTACACAGCCAAAATCATGGAGCTGATGGATGCGTGCGACAACGACATTCCAGAGCCTGTCCGCGAAGTGGACAAGCCGTTCCTGATGCCGGTGGAAGACGTATTCACGATCACTGGTCGCGGTACTGTTGCAACTGGCCGTATCGAGCGCGGTGTTATTAATGTGAACGAGCCTGTAGAAATCATCGGTATGATGAAGCCAGACGAGAAGCCTCTCACTTCTACCGTAACCGGTGTTGAGATGTTCCGCAAGCTGCTCGATCGCGGTGAGGCTGGTGACAATGCCGGTCTTCTCCTCCGTGGTATTGACAAGGAGCAAATCCGTCGCGGTATGGTTATCTGCAAGCCAGGTTCTGTTAAGCCACACAAAAGCTTCAAGTGCTCTGTGTACGTCCTCTCCAAAGAAGAGGGTGGCCGTCACACTCCGTTCTTCAATGGCTACCGCCCACAGTTCTACTTCCGTACAACTGACGTAACCGGCGACGTGAAGCTTCCTGCTAACGTTGAAATGGTAATGCCCGGCGATAACATCGAACTCGAAGTTAAGCTGCTGAACACTATCGCTATGGAAAAGGGTCTCCGTTTCGCTATCCGCGAAGGTGGCCGTACAGTAGGCGCTGGTCAGGTAACTGAAATCATCGACTAATTCCAATGTTCGTGTGGGTTCGGGTAAGCCCCGAACCCACACTATACTTTTACCAGTTACACTCAGACTTAGGGGCAAAGCTCAATTGGTAGAGTGGAGGTCTCCAAAACCTCAGGCTGCGGGTTCGAGCCCTGCTGCCCCTGCAAACAAACCGAACGTTCGTTAACCGTCAAACGGATAGCGAACTTTTTTTAACAAAAGAGTACCCCGATAACACACACTCTTTCTCCGATGGAAAAACTGACGCTCTACCTGAAAGAAAGCTATAATGAGCTTGTAAAGAATGTCTCCTGGCCAACTGCTGCTCAGTTGCAGGAGAGTACACTCGTTGTAATCGTAACAGCAGCTGTATTGACTCTGGTTGTTTTTGTGATGGACAGCGCATGCAGCGTCATCTTCAAGAATATCTACGGCGTCTGGAGCTGATCTCCTGATTGTTTGACTTTGCCCTGTGTTCAGCCATGAGTAACGAAAAAGTAGCCACCGCCACCACCACCGATGAAGAGAGAAAATGGTATTCTCTCCGGGTCATCAGTGGTAAGGAAAAGAAAATTCAGGAGCGAATCGTTCGTGAAATCGAACTCAATGGCTGGGGTTCCTTTATCTTCTCTGTAATAGTGCCCACCGAGAAGGTTTATAAGGTAAGAAATGGTAAAAAGGTCATGCAGGAACGAAATCTCCTGCCTGGCTATATTCTTGTCGAGGCCATAGGCTCCAAATTAAACGGCGACGTTGCCAAATTAATCGCTGAGGTACCTAATGTGATTCACTTTCTGGGAAAGGAAGTTCCTATCCCAATGACCAACCAGGAAGCCAACAGGCTCCTGGGAAAAGTTGATGAAAGTTCAGAATCAGGAGAAACACTCAGCGAACCCTTCCTCATCAACGAAACCATCAAAATTATTGACGGACCGTTCGCCGAATTCATCGGTGATATACAGGAAGTTAATGATGAGAAGAAGAAACTAAAGGTAATTGTAAAGATTTTTGGTCGTGGTACCGAGGTCGAACTGAATTTCCTTCAGGTTGAAAAAATAAGTTGAGTACTCTTCCGGGTATTCAGCCAATGATAAATGAATGTTGCTTTTTGTTGCCTGTTCTCCCAGGCTCGCTTCCAACGGAAAAGCGTATTCAGGCTCATTTCAAACACTTGACAATCAAGCTTTAAAATGGCAAAAGAAGTTGACATTTATATCAAACTCCAGGTGAAAGGCGGTCAGGCAAACCCTGCACCACCAATCGGTCCTGCGCTCGGTTCCAAGGGCGTGAATATCATGGAGTTTTGCAAGCGTTTCAATGCGCAAACAGGTGAGCAGATGGGTAAAATCCTTCCTGTCATCATCTCTGTTTACAAAGACAAGACTTTCGACTTTGTAATCAAGACTCCGCCCGCAGCGATACAACTGTTCGAGGCATCCAAACTGGCTCCAGGCAAGGGTTCCCCGGAACCCAATCGCAAAAAGGTCGGCTCTGTAACCTGGGATCAGGTTCGTGACATCGCTACCAACAAAATGCCCGATCTCAACTGCTTCACGCTGGAGTCAGCTATGAAGATGGTCGCAGGCACAGCTCGTAGCATGGGCCTCACTATTACAGGTCAGGCACCCTGGGACGCCAATTGATTCTCTTTTCGAAAACCAGGCTATTACAGCTTCAGGGAGTTCCGCCCATCGGAACGTTATAACCTTTAATTTTTTTTGAAGTGGCTACAAAACTGACAAAAAAACGCAAAGCTGTCGAAGGTAAGGTTGATCCGGATAAGCTCTATTCGCTCACTGAAGCGATGTCGCTGGTCAAACAGGTCAACACCACCAAATTCGATGCTTCTGTTGACGTACACGTCCGCCTCGGGGTGGACCCGCGTAAAGCCGATCAGGCTCTCCGTGGTACAG
>JBEGNB010000408.1:0-24290 GCA_041182785.1 Bacteroidota bacterium | reverse complement strand
AGATATGTGCGGACTGGCACTGGAACTGGGTGCAACATTCGTGGCACGCAGTTTCTCGGGCGACAAGCAGCAGCTGATTCCGCTGATCAAGGCCGCCATGTCGCACCCCGGCTTCGCACTGATTGATGTAGTTTCTCCCTGCGTGACCTTTAATAACAATCCGGGTTCCACCAAATCTTATGACTACACCCGCGAGCACGTGGAGGCTACCGGTGCGGTTGACTTTGTTCCGTTCATGGAGGAAATTACCACCGAATATGCAGAAGGAGATACTGTAGAGGTAGCGCTGCACGACGGATCCACCATTCACCTGAACAAACTCTCCCCGGATTTTGATCCGAGGGATCGTCACTCTGCCGTGTCCAGACTGTACAGGGCCAAGGCTGATGGCGATATTCTGACCGGCCTGATTTATATTGACACAGAGAGCAAGGATCTGCACCACCTGCTAAACACCGCTGAACAACCGCTGAATCAGCTGGGCAGAGACAAACTTTGCCCGGGCTCGTCGGCACTGGATAAAATTAACAGCGCACTGCGCTGAGCAAACAGAAAACGTGAAAAAAATACTGGTCACCGGGCCCGACGGCCTGCTTGGCAGCCACATCGTCAGGGTGCTGCTTGAAGAAGGTTATAAGGTAAGGGTACTGGTGTTTCCAGGCAGTGTTTCTCATACGCTGGATGGACTGCCCGTTGAACGTGCAAGCGGAAACATACTCGACACCGACAGTCTGCGAAAGGCAATGACGGGCTGCGATGCCGTTATACACGCTGCAGCCAGCACGCAGGTATGGCCAACCAGATCCGAACAAAGCTGGCAGGTTAACTTTGAGGGAACAAAAAATGTAGCCGATCTGGTTATAGAACTGGGTATGAGTCGCATGGTGTATGTAAGCACCGCCAGTTCATTCGGTGGAGGAAACGAAAAATCTCCGGGGACAGAAACTACACCCTACGACGGCGATCGCTTTGGTCTCGACTACATAGCCTCCAAATACGCAGCGCAGCAGTACATTCTCCAACAAGTTGCCACCAATTCACTGCCGGCTGTCATTATCAATCCAACCTTCATGTTCGGAGAATACGACTCGTTGCCAAGTTCCGGACAGATGATTATAGCCGTGTACCGGGGCAAGGTACCCGGATATACCTCCGGCGGCAAAAATATTGTTTACGCAGGCGACGTGGCGCGCGCGTGCGTGAACGCGCTGCACATGGGGCGTACAGGCGAGTGCTACATTGCTGGAAACAGAAATATGAGTTACCGCGAAATCACAGGCACCATTGCAAAGACCGTACATCAGAAGCCTCCCTTTATTTACCTGCCCGACTTCCTGATACTCGCTTTTGGATACATCTGCACCGCACTGGCACTGTTATTCCACTTCAAACCCGGATTCAGCCATGCTACCGCTCTGGCATCCTGCAGCAAACAGTTTTACTCCGCCGAAAAAGCAGTCAGAGAACTCGACATGCCGCAAACTCCGGTTGAAAATGCCATTCAGGCCGAATTCGAGTGGCTAAAAGCCAACAACTATTGCTGATTAACTGTTTATCTGCCAAAAAACACAATATGAGCTTCTTCAGGGACAAAGTAGTGATTGTAACGGGCTCCAGTTCGGGAATAGGGAAAGCCCTTGCGCTCAAACTGGGCGAACAGGGCGCCAAAGTGGTTATAAACAGCCGGGGCGATGGAAAACTGCAGCAGGTGGCTGATGAACTTTCGGCCAAGGGATATGATGTTCTCGCCGTAGCTGCCAACGTTGGCAAACTCGACGAATGTCAAAGGCTTGTGGATACCACGCTCAGTCACTACGGCAGAATTGATGTACTCATAAACAACGCCGGCGCCAACATGCACGGTCGTGTGGAAGATACCGATCCGGAGGTGCTGCACCTACCCATGGAAATAAACTACCTCAGCGCACTGTACATGACGCGACTCAGCATCCCGGCACTGAAAGAAAGCAAGGGCAGCGTGTTGTTTGTATCCAGCCTGGCCGGAATACACGGACTTCCCATCAATGCCGTGTACAGTTCTGCCAAAATGGGTCTCAGGGCACTCGCGGAATGCCTGAAAGCTGAACTCACGTATGCGGGCGTGTATGTCGGAATTGCCTACGTAGGCATCACCGAGAATGAACAGGGTAAAACAATCTATAATGCGAAGGGTGAGAAATTCGTGCGGCCCGACTTTAAAATGCTCGGAATGCAGTCTATCGCCGACGTAGCCGACGACATACTCTGGATGATACGCACGCGTCGCTTCAAACACGTATTCACCTTTCCGGGGAAGCTGCAGGCATTCCTGAACAGCCTCTTCCCCGGACTGGTACAATATCTGTTGACGAAAGCGTATCTGCGCCGCTACCGCGGTGGCTGGTAGTTACTGCTTCGCTTTTTTACTGTAATCTTTTTCCAGACTGTCAACCAGTATCTGGTAAGCCGGGTCGTCAATTGGATTGGCATACCTCGACGGCTTATTCTTGCCAAGAAGCTTCACGCGCACATTGGTGTATCGTTCAGGGTGCATCCTCAGATCCTGCAACAGCAGGTGCAGATGCCGCGTTGTACTCACGATATTATTGTACAGTTCTTCCTCGGTGAGCGCCTTGCCGACAGCACCCTCTCCGCGCAGGAGTCGCTCTGCGAGCGAATCAACTCTGCCGATAGCACGGGTAGAGGAGTTGAGGGTTGTGCGAAGTGTATTGAGTGCGAGCGTGATGGAATCAAGCGCGCCGGAAGCCTTTTGGGCTGTCTTGTCGAGTCCGGCAGCCTTCAGCTGACGGGTGACATCGGCCAGATTGGCCAGTGCATCGCTGATATTGCGGTCGTTAGACTTTATCGTTGAGCTTACCGCAGCGAAATTATCGGCCATGATGCCGATGTTTTTCTTGTTCAGACGCAGAATTTCATCCAGTTGCGATGTTACCCGCTCCAGATTTTTGAGCGAATTGTCGAGGGCATCAACTGTGCCGGCAATACCGCCCGGATTGGCCTTGGCCAGCGAGTCAATATTAATGTCAAGTCCGGCTTTGATTCTGGCGGTGTAGGCATCAATCTGCGTTGGGTCGCCGATCACAGATTCGAGGAAGTTCTTGGTGGCTCCCTGCAGAAAATCACCATCGTCGGCACAATCTCCGTTACATGGGTGATTTACCACAATTTCGATAGCCTTTCCGCCCATGAGCGACAGACCTACGATAGTGGCAACTGCATCTTTGGGAATATCCACACCACTTTCAATGGAAAGTTGCACGATAATAGACTGATAGCTTTCGGGGTCAACGTACAGTTTTTTTACCATTCCGATCTGTAGGCCCTTGATAAAAACGGGGCTGGAAGGTCTCAGTTGATCCACGTTGGCATATCTGACGTAAAATGTTTGAGATGGCGTGAGGACATTCCTTCCCTTCAGGAATTGAAATCCCCAAAATCCGAACGCCACGGCGGCAATCGCCAGCAGGGCCACTCTTGTTTCATTACTGATTTTCAGTTTCATAAATCCGATTGCATTCCGGTGATACTCATTTGCGAGCGATGACGGCTGTTTTAAAGCCCAGGTTTTTTATTTCAGGCAACGCTTCTTCTGCTTCCTCCCGCGATTTGAAATGGCCGGTAAAGTAGTAATATTTGCCGTCTTTGAACTCCTCTTTTACATTTCCGAGCTGCGAGAGGTTCCCGGAACGAATATCCAGTTTTTTGGGCCAGGATATCAGCTGAATCTGATATCCGGCTGATGATGTCGTTGCATGGCTTTCAGCAGGGCCGGATGTTTTGACTGCCACAGGGCCTGTATTGGCCTTTGGGGACTGCACAGGCTGGGGTTGTGGTTTGGTTGCTGCAGGTTTCACCGGTTTGGGTTTCTTCTCTACAACAGAACTCACGCCATCTTCGATATGGAGTTTGTAGGCCTTTACTGCCTTGAAAATGGCCGTTGCCATTTGTTGCCTGCCCTCTTCTGATGCCAGAAAGGCCTCTTCTGCCTTGTTGGTGAGGTAACCGGCCTCAACCAGTACCGAAGGCATGGCTGTTTCACGAAGTACCAGAAAACCGGCCTGTTTTACACCCATATCTTGTCTGTCGGCATCCAGTTCAGCATATTGTTGTACGTATTGTGCCATCAGAATACTCTGCTCGAGATAGGAACTTTGCCAGAAGCTGCTGATAATATGGGCTTCAGGGCTGTCCGGATTGTAGTCGCCGTACCGCTGCTGATAATCCTCCTCATAATAAATGGAGGCATTTTCCCTTTTGGCTACTTCGAGATTGTCCTGCATACGGTGGAGCCCCAGCACATAAGTTTCGGCACCGTGAATGGAAGCGCTACTGACAGAGTTGCAGTGGACACTGACAAACAGGTCGGCGTTGTTGCGGTTGGCAATCGCTGCCCGCTCGTTGAGTTCCACGAAAACATCCGTTTTCCGGGTATAAATGACATTGATTTCGGGAAAATTTTCTTCAATCATCGCTCCGAGAAGCAGCACAATGGCAAGTGTGTTCTCTTTCTCCTTCATGGTGGCTCCGATACACCCCGGATCCTTGCCGCCATGACCGGCATCCAGAACAATTGTCCTGATGCGATAAGCCGGTGCATACGAATGTGACAGATGAATAGCTCCGGCGCTTAAAGTTTCCATACTTTTGCAGCCACTCTGGCAATGCTGACATACCGGAACGGAGTTCTCATTGGCGTGCAAGAAGTTAAAATTAAGCAAAAGAAGCCACGCAATGACAAGCATGAACGTTCGTAGTGCGTAGTTTGACCTCATATTTTGGTTTTGTGCAAAAATCACCCTGCAAATATCGGCTATTTTTCCAAATTGTCTGCTGTTTAATAGCAACAGGCGCCTTCGCCCAGATACCCGACTCGGTTGTCGTATCATCCGGCACACCTGCCATAGCTGCGGGCAGAGATACCATTTCCCCGCGCGACTCTGCCATTGTTGACCTTTCGGACGTGCAGTTCAGCAATCAGGGTATTGACTCGGAAGTGGAGACCTATTCACGCGACTCCATGTGGTTCGATATTGTGAACAGGCAACTCCATCTCTACGGCAACGCTTCCGTGAAATACACCGCACTGAAAATCAATGCCGGGTATATCATGGTTGACTACGGTAAGAACGAAATTCTGGCCGAACAATTGCGCGACACCTCCGGTCAACTGGCCGGCTTGCCCGAATTCGACGACGGAGAGCAGAAATTCACTGCCACCCGGCTCAGATACAATTTCAAAAGTAAAAAGGGAATAATTTACGAGGCTCGTACACAGCAGGAAGATATGTACGTACTCGGAGCAAAGGCCAAGTTCGTGGGTTCTCCTGACGACAGCTCCGATACCACCCGACAGTCAAAGAATACCATTTACAACGAAGATGCCATCCTCACAACCTGTAATGATCCGCATCCGCACTTCGGTATTCACACCAAAAAACTGAAGGTAATACCCAATAAACTGGTGGTCACGGGTATGTCCAATCTCGAACTGGCCGGTATCCCTACCCCGCTCATCATCCCTTTCGGGTTTTTCCCGATGACCAAAACCCGGAAGGCCGGCCTGCTCATTCCCAAAGATTTTCAGGGCCGACGCGCCGAGGGACTTGGTATTAACGATATAGGCTGGTATCAGCCCATCAGCGAACATGCCGATGCCACCCTGCTGTTCAGGGCCTTTACCAGCGGAACCGTCGGCGTAACAGGCAATCTGAAGTATAACTACAGATATAAGTACGCAGGGGATATCAGGCTTACCTTCAACAACCGGGTAACAGAGGACAAAATGGCCCAAAAAGTGTCGGCCAAATCGTTTGGAATCCAGATTTCACACAACCAGGACCCCAAAGCACACCCTACCCAAAAATTCGGCGGATCAGTTAATATCCAGACCAACCGCGACCAGAACAGAAACCAGAACGACTTCCAGAGCGTATATCAGAATACGCTCACGTCGAACATGACGTTCTCCAAAACATTCCCGGGCAGGCCATTCAATTTCACCGCCGCACTGCGCCACTCGCAAAACACCCAGACGCGACAAATGGATATTTCCTTCCCCAGCATGAATTTTACCGTGCAGCGGATTTATCCCTTCAAACGCAAGGTACTCGTGGGCAAAGAACACTGGTACGAAAAAATATCACTCACGTATTCCTCCAAGTTTGACAACAGCTTCCGGACAGTGGATACGCTGCTCTTCACCAGTCAGACGCTCCAGAATGCCCGCATTGGCATGCAACACAGTCTGAACTCCGATTATCAGTTCAAACTGTTCAAATATATCAACGTGGCCCCCAGTATCCGCTACGAGGAAAACTGGTACCCCTATACAATCAGGAAAGATCTCGACCCCACCCAGATAACCGAAGTGATTGATACCACTTTCGATAACGACGGCAATATCCTGGCCATTGACCTCAACGAAGACAAATCCAAATACGGCAAGGTGGTGAGTACCCGCGACTGGGGTTTCAACAGCTTCAGGAAATATGATGTGGGAGTATCGGCCAACACGGTCCTGTTTCTCACCAAACAGTTCAAGGAGGGCTGGTTCCGCGGAATCAGGCACAAAATGACACCCTCTGCCAGTATTGGCTTCGGACCAGACCAGACCAGACTGCAGGATCTGTATTTCAAAACATACTACACCGACCTGCGCCCGCTGTACAGCGATACGCTGCGCTACGGTATCTTCGACGAGGCGCTGTACGGGAAGCCCGACCCCTTCAGCCGACGAAATGTGGCACTCTCGTACAGTATTACCAACGTGCTTGAATTCAAGCATTTTTCCGCCAAAAGAGACACTGTCCTAAAGCGGCGCATCTTCGACAACCTGTCCTTTTCAGGTTCGTACAGCCTCACCGCCGATTCGCTGCGCTGGAGTACCGTGAGCCCCGGCGGACTCTTCCGTCTGTTCAAGGGCATCAGCAATCTGACCTGGAATGTGACTTTTGATCCCTATATCGCCAACGAGCGCGGGACAAGAATAAACCGGCTGGCGCTGCAGGAAACCGGGAAACTGGCACGCGTTACCAACCTGGGCCTCGCACTGAATACCGGGTTTACCGTGAAACAAATAAGAGACCTTATTGAAGGAAAGGAACTGAACACAACCAGCGGGCCGCCTCCCGCTGCAAACAAGCGCAATTCGGTAGCCAACACCGACGACCTGCTCAGCCTGTTCGACAACTTCAGGGTGAGTCACCGAATTTCGGTCGCCCGTCAGCTTATACCTACCGGATTCGGCACTTCCAGGGATACACTCGTCATCGGAACGAACAACATCAGTGTGGCAGGAAGTATTCAACTCAACAGCAAATGGTCGCTCGATTTGGGCAATATCAGCTACGACTTCCCGTCGAAGCGACTTGTTTATCCGGATATTGGCTTCACCCGCGATCTGCACTGCTGGTCGCTCAGTTTCCGCTGGCAACCCGACCGCGGTACCTACTCCTTCTTCATCGGAGTAAAACCAGGTACGCTGGAGTTCCTCAAGGTACCATACCGGAAGGACTATTTCGATACAGGATTTTAGAGGTTGTTCAGGATTCTCGGCCAACTGAAAAACAGGCGTCTCTAGAAATCCTCGAAAAACGCCCGCGCATTGCGTCCGTTGTTGCGCTGCACGTTCTTTGCATCCCCGTAATTGTCGTCGGAATACTCCGTCGGATTGCGCCGGTACAATTCGCGCTCCCATTTCGGATTACTGATTTCGCCGCGCGCCGTGGAGTGCAGCAGGATGAAGTCGTCGCCGGCGAGCGACGGATTGTAAAACAGGAATTTCACGTTAGTCTGGTTGGTGGACGGGAACTTGTAATATACCCAGATTTCATAAGGCGGAGCACCGGGCTCGTCTTCCACGTGCACAATATCGCTGGCCTGGCCAAAGCGCAAGAACATACGCCCGCGATCGGTTTCAAAACCGTAACGAAAACCGCTCCTGAACTTGACGTTGGCCGCATCAGCCACCGCCATATAATCGCGATAGGCAAGCTCCGGATTGTTCGGATCGCGCTCGGCGAAATGGCGGAAAATGTAAAAACGCATCTGTTTCTCGTCGCCGCTTTTGAGAATATTGATGATTGCCTGCGACCGATCGCCGGTCATGAGTACAGAAATAGCGCGCATGCAATACACAAGTTGCTCCTTGTCAAGCTGTTGAACGAACTGTTTCTCCACCACCTCGTCGGTCAGTTCTATGGCCGTCAGGTCAAGAAACGGGTTGCTTCGCTGGAAAGGCACTGCCCGGCTGACGAGCAGTTCATTACCATTCTTTCTGAGCTCAACTGTGAGTGAGTAGTTGCCACTCTCCATCTTGCTGATATCCATCTGTACGAGCAGGGCATCAATACTTGAGGGCGACTTTTCCTGACTTCCGGCAGCGACGAGGGTTTTCTGACCGTTGCCCAGCTCCTTTTCAATAACGTACCTGACCGTATATTTCCCCTCGGTAACACTTTGGTTGGCCTGATAAATTTCGGCATAGAAGGCAAGTCGGGTGGCATCCTTGTCGTAAAAGGCAAAAGGAAGGGGTTCAAGGTGGTAGCCATTTTTGGTAAAGGGGCCATCAGAGTTATCAGCCTTGAAACTGCGAAGCAATTGCACTTCGGTCAGATTGATTTTATTGTCGAACTGTACCGTCAGCGGACTCGAAAATCTGTCGGTATTGGTGGTGTCATTCACATCGGTGACCACAACATCGAGCATATACTGTCCGGAGGGAAGTATCAGCCTTTTCACGTCGAGCAGCGATTCAGGGAAAGTGACCCTCGGACTGTTGAGGATATATTTCTCGTAGTTTACTATTTCTTCGCCTTTTCTGACGAGAATCAGCACTTCTGCTGCAGCCTCGAGCTGCGTACTGTCAATATGCCGGTACATGATAGAGCCGGCTGCAATTTCAAGATTGACCTCCAGGTAAGGCCTGCCATCGGGCGTTTTGAACACAGCATACGACACGCCCGCGTCGAGCGCACGCGCGAGGAGCGGGAGCACGATGAACAGCGCTATGGGGAGAAATTGACGGGCAGACATGATTTTCATTTTCAGAATGAAGAATGTTACTGAATCAGGTAGAGCAGGGCCATGAACAAACCGAGCAGCAGTATCGGCAGCCATACCCAGAGTTTAAAGCGTTTTCCGGCAGCCGACGGGGCATTTTTGCCGCTCGATTGTTTTCTGGACTTGCTGTAGGAAACAGAAACGAACAGAAAACAGAAAAAGTTGACGGCAAGGGTAAATACCAGAAAAATATAGGCCAGATTCAGAGAATCCGTAGCCGGTGAAATCTGAACCAGGTTAATGGAGTAGGCAACAGTAGCAAGGAAGGATGTGATAATCAGCTCTCCGGCTTCCTCATAACTGGCCTTGTGATAGAACAGCATGAAAAGCGGCAGTGCACTGAACATCAGGAAAGGCAGAATAATAAGGATGATGGCTCCCCAGGGTTGCCGGCTCACACTCAGGTGTACGTTCAGACTCTTGTAGGTTTCCAGGTATTTGGCTTTGTCATTGGGGTCGAAGGTAACCTTGTCCAGCGAAGCCAGCGCATTCGACAACTGATTGTCAACAGTGACGTAGTACTCCTCGGAATCCCAGTCGTTGAACTGAAAATCCTCAATCTTGTCGTTTATCTGCAGTCGGCTGTAGTCGAAACTGATGCGCAGTTTGTCGCTTGAGCTGAGTGCCACAATGGGAATTACCAGTTCATGGCGGTCGAAAGGGAATTCAAAAGATTTGAAATTACCCCGGAATTTGCCGCTGATACGATGAATTCGGATGGTGTAATTACCCGTTTTCTCCTCGGCAATCAAATATCGGTTACCTTCCTCTGAGCTGATATTACTGAAATCAACATATCCCTCTTTATCAATAGATTTGGAATCGGCAATTACCCAGTACAGCAGGTTACAATCAAAAGTATTTTTTTTGACATCAATATCGTTGATATCAATCACATCAATACCGACACGCAGGTTCGGAATCTCTTTTCCTTCCGTATTTATCTGCGACGGGCAACTTCTGGTTTTCCCCTTGTCAACCTGCTCAAAATTGGGTGCCTTTTTCAGAATAAGCCAGCTGTCGAACGAATATAGTTCGTTATCAACTTTGATCTTCCGGTTTTTCAGTCCTTTGAAATAGAGCAGAATACTGTCTCTGGTATATTTATTATCCTGCAGGGCAGCCCGGAAAATATTAACGGCGCCATAGCACCGGTGAAGCTGATTGTCTGCTCCGGCTGTTTTCTCGCGGTCAGCATGGACATACGGTTTGGAATACTTCTGCGTTATCTCTTTTTTGTCGGCATAAACATTGGCAGGGAGCGCTTCATCTTCTTCCACCAGCCTGATAAATTTGTGCCCACTTTTGAGTGTTACCTCTTCCAGTTTTGTATCGCTCAGACTGGTAGAGATACCTACAAAGACTTTATTCCTGACGGAAGGTGTATTCTCGAGATACCGGATTATCTCGTCGCCAAAGCCACCGTGCGTATTCAGCAGATATACCTTGTGCCTCTTTCGGGAGAACAGCCTGTCGAGCTGCTGCCTCATACTTCTTACTGTATCTTCGGGTAAATCCCTGTTTTCTATGTATGACCTTTGCCAAAGGCATACCGAATCATAACGAATTTTATTACTCTGCAGACTTTCCAGAAATCTTTCGTGAAGCAGGTAATCACATTCCGTGATGAAACCAACGGATTGGGCCTTTTCTATCTCGCTGATATACTGTACCAGATAGTTGGGCTGCGGATCATTTGGTTGCAAAAAGACAGCATTCCCGCCAAAATCCTCCCTGTTCTGGTCGGCACTCAGGGAGATAACCGGGATTTTGTTGCGGATAATACTACTGGCCTCCCTGATATATTTGCCCCAGGTGTTGTCAACGACCAGCACGATATTGGTATCAGCCACAATTTCACGATATATGGCAGGTATCGTATCCGGTTTGTAATCGCACTGAAATGCCTTTAACCTGTACTCAAATGGAAAGTTCTGCTCATTGATACGATCCAGATACGTCTCCATGGCCACCAGATAGAGCGAATCGGAATACCCGTTCAGACTGTCTTTGGCAGTATTCAGGTAATTAAAACCTACATAAGCAATAAATTTAACGGGGCGTTCTGTTCCCGATCTGCCGCAACGCTGGAAGAGTAACGTCAGCGCAAAAAGTACGATGATGGTCTGAATGAATCTTTTTATCATAATTTTCTGACGGTAAGTTTATCGTTCAATATTCCGTAACGGGAAAGTGCCCTTTCGTAATCGGTGGTTGCCTTTATAACCACGGCTTCTGTTGGCCTCACTCCATCGAACCACACGATATATCCTTTACTTCCTTTTTTTACACAACTCTGCGGTCCATAATTGGTTATCTCGACCCATTTTCGGAGGTAGTAGGCCCGGCTTTGCGCCTCAGCCTCCGTTTTGTAAACTCCCTCCTGGATAATCCAGCCAGGACCGGTCAGTAATTTGCACGGATCTTCCGGATGACCCGGCGCTTCTATTGCCGGTACCGGATTAGGCTGTACGACAACACTGTCTGTTTTTTCAACGGGTTTTGTCTCCGGTTTTTCTGTTTTTTCGGGTACTGACAATACCACTTCATCCGCTGCTTCGGCCGATAGTTTTTCCCTGGAGGGCTTCGACGGATCCTCATCAACGAGGTAGGAATGTTGCTCTTTCGGGAGACGCTTGTATCCGGCCAGTCTGGAGACTTCATCCACCTCGTGATGTGTTACCGTCCAAAACACTGCGCCACAGGTGAAGATAGACAGGATTGTTATCAGTTTCTGAGTAGTGTATGATCTGGCAAATTGCGTGTAGGACAAATTGCCGGGCAAAAAACTGCTTCCGGGAACTTTCCGGGACAAATTTTTAAACGGGAAAGTCAGCATACGCATGAAACTGCGGCCGGTTTTCCGGAAAAAATCTTCCAGCGGATCTATTTTGCCCGCATTGTTTTCCCTGGCTGCCCTGAATGTCCCGGTTGCCTTCCG
The DNA here is from genome assembly GCA_041182785.1 of Bacteroidota bacterium. Taxonomy (GTDB): domain Bacteria; phylum Bacteroidota; class Bacteroidia; order Chitinophagales; family Saprospiraceae; genus M3007. Next base: position 12,289 of record JBEGNB010000408.1, on the reverse strand, counting down.
GAATACGTCCGACTTCGTTATCCAGTGCGTTATTTTTCTGTCCTTCCCAAAAGCGCCAAGTCGTGAGGGGTCACATATTTTTCTGACGGTACCGTCTGCGGAGACGATTGCCAGCCCGACGCCCCTGAATATGCACTGCTCGCGCAACTCAACGTAATACGGATCAAGAACAGAGGGAAAAACATCTTCAGACAATACAATCCACTGTTCATCCGCCGCGTATTGCCCAAACTGTTCAATGGCATAAATACTTCTGTATTTGCGCCACTTGTTCATGAATACATACCAGCTGAAGAAGCCGGGAATAAAGCAGCCAAATATAATACCCACATTTCCGGCGGCTGAGAGCTGCAGCATCCACGGCAGGTTTATTTCAAACAGGGTTACAAGAGCGATGGCAGCACACAGTGTACCGAATGCGAAGGCATCCCAAAGAAAGTAGTTGGAGTTTATCTGATACTTTACCTCTCCGATCTTGTCGAGGGAAGTGGCTTCATAGGTACAAACGAAGGGTGTACCGTCTGGCTTCAGAAATGTGAGTTTCCCGTCGGCAATCCATCCATCGGTACTGGTATTGTCGAGGCTGACCGTCATGCCGGATGCATCGGGCTGATACCTGTTTTTATAAAAACCCTTCAGAAAGGGCACAAAAAGGCGCTTGACCTCATCTTCGGTGAGGCCGAAACTGACAGGTACGTAGGCATATTTTCCTTTCATTTTCCGGTAAGGATCACCGGATTTCTCCTATATCGGCGATGATCTTTCTCGCAAGGCTGGCCGCAATGACCGCTGAGTGGCTTTCGGAGTAGATGCGTATAATAGGTTCTGTATTGGAGGGCCGGAGATGAACCCAGCCATCTTCAAAGTCAATTTTGAGCCCGTCCTCGGTATTGAGTTGCTCGCGCTGGTATTTCTGTCGGAGAGCACTAAAAATCTTGTCAAGGTCAATATCCGGCGATCGGTCAATTTTCGTTTTGGACATCTGATAGTCCGGATAGGTTTTCCGAAGTGTTGACAATTGTTTTCCGGCATGAGCCAGGTGACTCAGAAACAGCGCAATTCCGATGAGTGCATCGCGACCGTAGTGCAGATCAGGCATGATAATACCTCCATTGCCCTCACCGCCGATGACAGCATTAACGGCTTTCATCTTCTCTACCACATTGACTTCTCCTACCGCTGCGGCGTAATAAGCTCCGTTGTGTTTCAGTGTCACATCGCGCAGCGCGCGCGTGCTGCTCAGATTGGACACCGTGTTTCCCGGACGTTTTGACAGCACATAATCGGCTACAGCCACCAGAGTATATTCCTCACCGAACAGCTCACCATCTTCACACATGAATACTAGCCGGTCAACGTCCGGATCCACAGCAATACCAAGATGCGCCTTCTGCATTTTCACCTCTGTGGACAGCTGCCCCAGATGTTCCTTGAGCGGCTCGGGGTTGTGGGCAAAATGCCCGTTCACCTCTCCATTGAGCAGGATACACTGACAGCCTAGTGCCTCCAGCAAAGGAGGAACCGACAGAGCCCCCGTGGAGTTGATGGCATCCACCACTATCTTGAAATTCTTGTTTCTGATGGCTTCGATATCAACCAGTGGATGTGCAAGAATTTTTACAATATGGGTCTGAATATAGGAGTCCACCTGTCTGTACGAACCCAGTTTTTCCACCGGAGCATATTCCACACTCCTGGCAGCCACTATCCCGAGCACATCTTCCCCATCGCGCGCACTGATGAACTCACCCTTGTGATTCAGCAACTTCAGGGCGTTCCATTCGCGGGGATTATGACTTGCGGTGAGTATGATACCACCTCCGGCACCTTCCATTGGTACAGCAATCTCGACCGTGGGGGTCGTGCTCAATCCCAGGTCAGTCACGTTGATACCCATGCTTCGCAGGGTGTTGACTACGAGTGCGCTGACAATTTCGCCGGATATACGGCCGTCTCTGCCCACTACAATATGGTGGATTCCGGTATTGTTCAGAACCCACTGCCCGAAGGCAGCCGTACATTCAACAATATCCTGCGGCGTGAGGTTGTCGCCCGGGCGACCACCAATAGTACCGCGAAAGCCTGAAATTGATTTAATGAGTGCCAAGTCTGATGGAATTATGATGGTGTGTACAACTGTCCGGCTTGCTCCCCCGAGCAAGTTTCAGACAGATGTCAACTGCAAAGATAATCTGTAAATTGTTTGTTCAAGAAATATTCCGGATTTTTGTGAACCGGCATTTTTCAACAGAAATATTACTTCATATAAAACACTTCTTTTAATGCAACCGATACCGGTGAATTGTCTGGATTGGCGTCCATAATATCAGACATGTAGGCCCACCATTTCTGCATGACAGGTTGGTGTGGCAGGTCATCCATTCTTCCGGGATCATCAATACGGAGTACCCCGAACAGGGCATTTGTCTCGCTGTCGAGGAAAATGGAATAGTCTGACACACCCGTTTCCCTGAGCAATTCCGAGAGTTCGGGCCATATCTCGTCATGCCGGCGGCGATACTCCTCCTCACAGCCGGCATACAGTTTCATTTTAAAGGCAATACGCATACTTTTTATTTTTTCCATTCTGATTCAAACCGGTAAACACCCGATCCGACCCTTACCATTACATATCCGGAGACTGTGCCTGTTACGGTTACCCCGACGGCATCTTTCAGGGCGTTTCCGTTTTCCTTCACGTTCTCGGGGTTAGTGGTCGGGATATAAATCGTGGCAGTGGTATTGACGGGTACTTCGGTACGGAGCGATAACTTTCCGTCTGATATCTTCCAGCTACTGGCTGCGCGTCCGTATGGTGTCTGAAGAATCGCTTCTGCATGGGAGAAACCGCCCCCCGGGTATGGTTTAATCCGGAGTGATTTGTAGCCCGGCGATCCCGCGTCTGTATCAAGTCCGGCCATTACACGATACATCCAGTCGCCGATGGCTCCGTAAGCATAGTGGTTAAAGGAGTTCATGCCTGCCGACTGGAAATCTCCGTTGGGTTTGATACCGTCCCAGCGTTCCCAGATGGTGGTAGCACCCTTTGTGACAGGATAAAGCCAGGACGGATAGCTCTTCTGATTCAGCAATTCGTAGGCCAGATCATTATACCCGAAGCGGGTGAGTACATGGCAAAGATGCGGTGTTCCGAGGAAACCGGTAGTCAGGTGTGTTCCGTAGTTCTTTACGTTTTCGGCCAGTTTCTGAGCCGTTCCGGGTCTCAGATGTTCGGGCAGCATGTCGAACTGCAGTGCCAGAACGTAGGCGGTTTGAGTGGGAGATGCCAGGCGTCCGTTAGGAGTTACATACTCGTTCATAAAGGCCAATTTGATGCCTTCCAACAACTTTTTGTACTCATCCGCTTCCCCGTTTTTACCCAGTACCGTTGCCGCATTGACAAGAAGCTGCGTGGAATGGGCATAAAAACACTGTGCAATCAGGTATTTGTCGGTCACTGCGGAGCGACCGTCGTTGTCGTCTTCAGGCCGGTAGAACAGCCAGTCACCAAAGTGGAATCCGGTATTCCAGAGGTTGTTGGTGCTCTTGCTGCGCATGTATTCCACCCATGCTTTCATGGATGGATACTGATCTTCGAGTATCCGTTTGTCGCCATAAGCCAGCCAGGCGTTCCACGGAATAATATTTGACACATCCGCCCATCCGGTGGAGGCCGAGGCGCCCGCTCCCAGTACATTGGGAACCACAAAGGGTACCGAGCCGTCCGGATTCTGGTCGGCAGCCACGTCTTTCAGCCATTTGGCGAAAAAGTTGTGCACGTCGAAATTGAACATGGCCGTACGGCTGAAGGCCTGTGCATCACCCGTCCAACCCAGTCGCTCGTCGCGCTGCGGGCAATCGGTCGGAACATCGAGAAAGTTACCCCGCTGCCCCCACTGTATATTGTGCTGCAGCTGGTTGACCAGCGAGTCGGAACAGGTAAACGTACCCGCCGGCTTCATGTCGGAATATAGCGCAACTGCCGATATATCGCCCGGGGTAAGCGTACCCGGGTATCCGTCAATTTTCACATAGCGGAACCCGTGGAAGGTGAAGTGTGGCTCGAAATGTTCACCGGCCTGGCCACTCAGAATCCAGCGGTCGGTACATGCCGCCCCGCGCAGGTTCTCTGTGTAGAAATTTCCGTTTTTATCGAGCACTTCAGCAAATTGTAATTTAATCGTATCGCCCTTTTTGCCGGAAGCTGTCAGCATGGCCCATCCAACCAGGTTTTGGCCGAAGTCGGCAATCAGCTCACCTTTTGGTGTTCTGAATATTTTGGGATTCGAGAATACCTCGTGCTTTTTAATGTATTCATTATAGGTGGCAACGAGTTTGTCTTTTCCGCCGGGCACTGTTTTGACAGGCTTCCAGCCTCTGTCATCGAAACCGGGCTTGTCCCAGCCATTTATCTCCATTCCGGAGTTGTAAATCTCACCGTGATAAATCTCCGAGCTTCTGACTGGACCCGACGTGGTGTACTTCCAGCCGCTGTCGGTAGAGATAGTTGCGGTACTGCCATCGGCAAACTCCAGGACGAGCATACACAACAAAGCCACATCCTTTCCGTAGAAGTTGCGCTGTCCGGAAAAACCGATATTTCCTCGCCACCAGCCACTGGCGAGCGTAACGCCGATGGCGTTCTTGTCTTTGTTCATCAGGGGTGTCACATCATAAACCTGGTACTGCAACCGCTTCTGGTAGGCGGTCCAGCCGGGAGCGAGACAGGCATCCCCTACCCTTTTTCCATTTATCTGCGCCTCATAGAGACCGTGGGCAGTGATGTAGAGTGTCGCACTGCGTACCTGCTGGTTCAGTCCGAACTCTCTTCTGAACATGGGACTCGGCTGCGTGGAATCTTCCGGTTCAGAAACCGTTATCCACCCGCCTTTCCAGTCAGCCTCGCTCAGTATTCCCATCCGCCAGAATGCGGGCTCTGTCCAGTCTGATACATTTCCCCGATTGTCCCACACGCGCACCTGCCACCAGTACTTGCGACCCGACTGGAGCGCCTTACCTGAGTACTCTACCCATTGCGAAGCACTGGAAGCAACTTTCCCGGAGGTCCAGACGAGTTTATTGGCAAACAGAAAATCGGAGCTTTCGGCCACCTTTATTTCATATGACTCCTGCAATATACCCCTCTCTTCATGCTGAATTTTCCAGCTGAACCGTGGCTGTACATCAATACTGAGCGGTTGCGTCAGATTCTCCACGCGGGTGTCTGTGACACGTACCTGCGCATAAAACAGGCTGGTGTACGCAAGAAAAACAATTGACAGGAGTGCTTTGAAATTCATTGGATATTCTGATAAAAGTGAACAGAAACAACAGCTGTTATCCACCGAAAACGGCCCGAGTAACCACTGAAACCGGATTTTTCTTACCCATTGCTTCACTGGAAACAACAATAACGGCGCAATTTGGGGATTTATCGGGTAATAATGAAACTGTACATACACGAAAAATTCAGGAAATACGGCCATGACAACGAATTGGCCCCTGAAACTGTCAAAATTGAAATAATGATTAACTTGAAATACATTTGTACCCGCAATGAAACAGGTGCTGTTATGTACCATCCACTCAGACTAAAAGCAACACATTTCCTCGTCAGTTCCCTCACCGTAATGGCAGCGGCGGGTATCATTTTCCCGTTCAGGGATTATGTGGGTTACAGAGCCGTCGCTCTTATCCTCATGTTCATTGTATCGCTGCTCGCCATGCGTTACAGCCTCTATCCTGTGTTGCTGGCAGCCTTCCTGAGTGCACTTATCTGGGATTTCTTCTTCATCCCTCCCAGTTTTACACTGCATGTCAACGATCCGGAAGACGCACTCATGCTCGGCATGTACTTCATTATCGCTGTTCTGAACGGTGTACTCACCGCCCGCATACGCCGTCTGGAAAAACTGGCCATGGAGAAAAACTCGCGGATAAAGACGCTCAAACTATACGATTCCCTGTTCAACTCCATTTCGCATGAACTCAGGACACCGATATCCACCATACTCGGAGCCTCCGACAACCTGTTGATGGCCGGTTCAGAACTCGGAGAACAGAACAAAGCCCTGCTTTGCAGAGAAATCAACGGTGCAGCCGAGCGACTCAACAAGCTGACTAACGATCTGCTGAATCTGTCGCGCCTCGAATCGGGTATGCTGAAACCCAAATTCGACTGGTGTGACGTGCGCGAACTGATCCACACGGTGGTTAATTCACCTGAACTGGCCGAAACAAGCCGTGTTTCGGTGGATATACAGGGGGAAATGCCCCTGGTCAGGCTCGACTTTGTGCTGATGGAACAGGCACTGCGAAACCTCGTTCTTAACGCTGTCAAACACACCGGAGAGGGTGACACCATTACTGTGAGTGCCGATTATCAGAATGGGAACCTTCAATTTTCGGTACTCGATTCCGGCGATGGCTTTCCTGCCGGCGAACTGGAAAATCTGTTTGAAAAATTCCATCGCCTGTCCAACTCCCGGACCGGAGGCGTCGGACTGGGGTTATCCATTGCAAAAGGCTTCGTTGAGGCCAATGGCGGAACAATTTCCGCAAACAATAATCCGGGTGGTGGAGCACAAATCAAAATTGTCATTCCAGCAGCCTCGGCAAACCAGTCAATGCCAGAACATGAATGACTTCAAAATACTTGTCGTTGATGATGAACCCCAGATGCGAAAATTGCTCGAAATCGCACTCGGAGCCCAACATTTCAGAGTCCAGACGGCAGGCAACGGGAAAGATGCACTAATTGCCGTTGCCATGCACCCGCCCGATTTGCTCCTGCTGGATCTGGGTCTCCCTGACGAAGACGGACAAACCGTACTTCTGAAACTGAGAGAATGGTTCAATAAACCTGTTATAATTCTGTCTGCACGCGACAATGAACAGGAAATCGTACGCGCACTGGACAATGGCGCCAATGACTACATTGTGAAGCCGTTCAGAATGGGTGAACTGCTGGCACGCATCCGGTCGGCTCTCCGCTCGTCCAGATCGGAAGAGCAACCTGTACTGTTCTCTTTCGGGCAGATAACCATTGATCCGGCAGCCCATACTGTTAATCGTACCGGTACACTGCTACATCTTACCGCCACCGAGTATAACCTGCTTCTCCTGCTGGTAAAAAATGAAGGAAGGGTGCTTACACATCAGTACATCCTCAGAGAAGTCTGGGGGCCCGTTTATACAACCCAGTCGCAGTACCTCAGGGTTTACATAGGCCAGTTGCGCAAAAAAATCGAACAAAACCCGGATAAGCCAGTACATATCATCACCGAACCGGGTATTGGATACCGGTTCTCCGGATCCTGATTTTTATACTTTTTTTATACAGGCAACCACAGCTTTTATTTCTCCGAAATACAGCATACTCCACCTTTGTGGCATTATTTCCGACACATGAAGATGCCACTTTTTATCGCCTGTTTGCTCGTATACGCCCGCGCATACACCCAGGAGCCATCAGCCAATTCTTCCTTTTCAGGATTCATTGACACTTATTATTCGTACAGTTTCAGTAATCCTGAAAATAATTTAAAACCAAATTTTATATATAATTATAACAAAAACAATGAAATAAATATCAATTTGGCTTATATCAAGTATGCTGTTGCCCGGACGCGCACCCGTGGCAATCTGGCTCTGATGGCGGGCACCTATACCAACGCAAACCTCGCTGCCGAGCCCGGTGTACTGAAAAATATACTGGAGGCAAATGCAGGTATCCGGCTGGCCCGAAATCTGTGGTTCGATGCGGGTGTATTCACGTCCCATCTGGGCTTCGAGAGTGCTGTTTCAAAAGACTGCTGGACGCTTACCCGCAGCCTGGCGGCAGAAAATTCGCCCTATTATGAATCGGGAGCACGACTCGACTACGAAACAGGAAACTGGACGATTCAACTCTATTATCTGAACGGCTGGCAAAGAATGGAACGACAAACCGGACCCGCTCTGCCTTCTTTCGGCTCACAGGTAACCTGGAAAAACCGCAACGTGACGGTCAGTTACAACACCTTTTTGGGCCAAAGCAGCTACACGGGTGCGCGCGCCCTGAGAAGTTTCCACAATGTATATGCTGTAGCCCAACTCAGCAGCCGATTCGGCGTAACACTCGGTTTTGATGCCGGTTCCGATCAGAATATCAATGCCGGCAAATCACCCTCTATCTGGTACACCCCGATAATTATGGGTCGTTATCACTTCAGCGACAAACTGTCGGCTACAGCCCGTGCCGAGTACTATTCCGATCAGGACGGAACAATTACCGGAAGTGAGGGATTCGGGATGATCAGCTTTTCCGCCAACGTGGATTACCGTCCGTACGAAAAAACGCAGCTTCGACTGGAAATGCGACAATATAACAGCCAAACTCCTGTATTCAAGACACAAAACAGTATTGCGGACAACGACACGGTGATTACCCTGTCTCTTTCAAACAGTTTCTGACACAATCACAAACATGAAAACTGCTTCTTCCCATCAGAAAGTCAGCTTTGGCGCGCTTCTCGTTGCACTCGGCATTATCTATGGCGACATCGGTACCAGTCCGCTGTATGTCATGAAGGCCATTATTCTCGACAGAGACATCTCCGAGATGCTGGTTTTCGGCGGTATTTCCTGCGTTTTCTGGACGCTCGTATTTCAAACAACATTCAAGTATGTAATCCTGACACTAATGGCCGACAACCACGGAGAAGGCGGCGTATTTTCTCTGTATGCACTGGTCAGACGGTATGGCAAGGTGCTGGTTTTCCCGACCATACTGGGTGCCACCACCCTGCTTGCCGACGGTATCATCACACCTCCAATCTCTGTAGCCTCGGCTGTCGAAGGCCTGGAAGCAATTATTCCCCGGCTCCCCACTGTTCCTATCGTGGTCATTATTTTATCAGGGTTGTTTTTTATGCAGCGCTTCGGTACACACAAGGTGGGAGCTATCTTCGGACCCGTCATGTTACTCTGGTTTTCCATGCTTTTTGCGCTTGGATTTAACCAGATTGTTCATTACCCCGACATCCTGCGTGCACTCAATCCGGTTTACGCTGTCAGGCTGCTTACCGAATACCCGAACGGATTCTGGATTCTTGGCGCAGTATTTCTGTGTACTACCGGCGCAGAAGCACTGTACTCCGATCTGGGACACTGCGGAAAGAAAAATATCCGGATCACCTGGATATTTGTCAAAATAAGTCTGGTGATAAACTATCTGGGGCAGGGTGCCTGGTTGCTTCACCATGCCGGATCAAAGCTGGAGGGGCGAAATCCGTTCTACCAGATTATGCCCGACTGGTTCCTGATTCCGGGAATTGCAATTGCCACAGTTGCAGCCGTTATAGCATCACAGGCCCTCATAAGCGGTTCCTATACCCTCATCAGCGAGGCGATGTCTCTCAATTTCTGGCCCCGGGTACAGGTACGCCAACCCAGTGAGATGAAAGGACAAATCTATATCCCAAGTGTGAATACCCTGCTTTGGGCCGGCTGCGTGATGATGATTCTGTACTTCCAGGATTCAACGCATATGGAGGCGGCCTATGGTTTCTCGATTACCGTAGCCATGATGATGACATCCCTGCTTCTGGCTTATTTCCTGCTATACATCCGCAAGTGGAATCCTGTTCTTGTTGGAGGTATTCTGGTGTTATTTGTTGTTATCGAAGGCTCGTTTTTCATCACAAACCTGCCAAAACTTTTTCATAATCCGATGGGCCTGCTGCCGCTGGCGATAATCGCCCCTGCCATGTATGTCTGGTTTTTTGCGAGAAAGATCAACAACAGGATGGTCAATTTCGTGGATCTGTACACTTATCTGGGTATTCTCAACGAACTGAGCCACGATGACTCCATCCCCAAATTTTCAACCCACCTGATCTACCTGACCAAAGCAAACCATAAAAATCACATCGAAGAGAAAGTCATCAAATCCATTTTTCACAAAAAACCCAAAAGGGCGGATGTTTACTGGTTTGTTCACCTTAACCGAACCGACGACCCCTACACACTCAATTACAGGGTGAGCGAACTGCTCGATGACAAGGTTATCAGGATTGACATCAATATCGGTTTCAGGTTACAGCCGCGTACCGAACTGTATTTCAAGAAAATTGTACAGGACCTGGTTAAAAACCGCGAATTGAAGCTTCATATCAGGCCCGATGGCTCCACAAAATATAATAGTGAACCCGACTTCAAATTTGTCGTGCTGGAGAAGTACCTTTCGGTGGAAAATGAGTTTGAAATGCGGGACAACCTGCTGCTGAATGCCTACTTTTTCCTGAAACATCTCGGCCAGTCCGATGAAAAAGCGTTTGGTCTCGACCGCAGCGATGTAATCACCGAACAGGTACCACTGGTCTATCAGCCCGTCCAGAAGCTCGCTCTCGAAAGAGTTAACTGAATATGACATACCATGAAACTTCGCCTCGACGAACACTCCGTACGCCTGCGCCTCGGCAAAAGTGATATCGCAACACTTGAAAGCCAGGGTTCGGTAAAAACAACAACCGTATTGCCCGGCGGATACCTGGAATACGGCATTGAAACCAGAACAAATACAGAAAAACCTGAATGTATTCTGTCTGGATCGGTTCTTTCGGTCCTTTTACCCGCCTCTCAGATGGAAAAATGGGTCAAATCGGATGATACAGGTGTTTATGCCTCCGTAACCATCGATAATGACGGGAAAGCTGTGCAGATTATACTTGAAAAGGACTTTCCGTGCAAACATGGCGATGCCGGAAAGCAGTCTGACCGGTTCGATGATTTGGCCGACCAATAAAAAATACGGTAATTTTTTTGATTTTTGTCCGAATCGCAGTGATTGGCACTTGTTTTGTACGCAAGGCTGAAACACAGTTTAATATCAATGATGAAGCTCTGGTTCCCCCCACTGATAGCACTCATGTTGCTGTCGGCCCCTTTAATCTCTCAAAACCAAACTTTTAAAAACGCTATACACGCCAAAATTAATGTCGTTGACTACGGAATACCCTCCGGTGGCGACTTTAAAATGGGCCAGAACTTCGAGCTGGCATACCTGCGTAATATCGCAAGAGGCGTTAATATCGGAGTGCCACTGAAGCTGGGCCTGGCTACACTTCCGGGCGAGTCAAACCACTCTACCATCATGAGTCTGGACTTTACCGTGAGGCTGGAAAACATGAAGGAAGACGCCAAAGCCGTACCTTTTCTGTTCGCAGGTGCGGGCATTGCGCGTGAAAGTGCCGATGTCAGCGATTTTCAGATTCCCTTTGGAGCAGGCCTGCATATCAGGGTCTCCCCGCATGCTTTCGTCAAAATACAGGGTGAATACCGCAAATCTTTCACCGAAGACCGGGATAACTTTCAGGCTGGCCTCGGCTTCGTCTATATGCTCCATACCGGAGGAGAGTCCTCGGTAAAATCACCGCCTAAAAAACCCGTTAACGACCAGGATTTCGATGGCGTCACCGACGACCTCGATAAATGCCCCACAGAAGCAGGTCCTGCAGCTGCGCTCGGATGCCCCGATCAGGATAACGATGGTATCCCGGATACAGAAGATATTTGCCCCGATGAAGCCGGAGCTGCTGCCACAAACGGGTGCCCCGACTACGACTCCGACGGTATTGCAGACAAGGACGACCCGTGCCCCAATCTGGCCGGCCCGCTGAACGGATGCCCCGACTCTGACTACGATGGCGTGCCCGACAAAGATGATAAATGCCCCTCGGAAGCCGGTTCAGCCACTTATAATGGCTGTCCTGAACCAAAAGACAGCGATGGTGACGGCTATAATGACAATGAAGACCCGTGCCCCGATCAGAAAGGTCCGCTAAAAGGGTGCCCGGATGCCGACTTCGACGGCTACGCTGACAAAGATGACTTGTGCCCCAATCTGGCTGGAACAAATAAAGGCTGCCCCGATACTGACCTCGATGGAATACCCGATAACGAAGACAAGTGCCCCGACCTGGCTGGCAAGTTAAACGGATGTCCGGATACAGATCAGGACGGCGTGGCTGACAAGGAAGACCGCTGCCCCGACAAGCCGGGAACTATACAGAACAATGGGTGTCCGGAGGCCCCGGTAGTGGCTGATGCTGACAAGGACGGCATACCCGATGCCTCTGACCCGTGCCCCGACAAAGCCGGTCAGTTCGGCGGCTGCCCCGACTCCGATGGCGATCTGCTGGCCGATAATCTCGACAAATGCCCGAATGACCCGGGACCAACCGGAAACTCGGGCTGCCCGGAAGTGAAAAAAGAGGTCAAGGAACGTCTTGCCTACGCCGCACAGGCC